>NC_007575.1:2100000-2201561 GCF_000012965.1 Sulfurimonas denitrificans DSM 1251
ACTGAAAAAATATTTTCACAGCATGTTGGAAGAGCAGTTTTTGCAGGGGAGATTATCCGCTGCAATATAGACATGGTAATCGGGAATGATATTACAACTCCAATCTCTATAAAAGCTTTTGAAGATAGCGGTGCTACAAAACTTGCAAATCCTGATGGTTTTTCTATCGTCCTTGATCACTTTATTCCAGCAAAAGATATAGCAAGCGCAAATCAGGCGAGAATCAGCCGTGATTTTGCAAAAAAATACTCTCTTAAAAACTTTTTTGATGAAAAAGATATGGGGATTGAACACGCACTTCTTCCAGAAAAAGGTCTCGTTGTCCCTGGAGATGTCATCATCGGTGCAGACAGCCATACGTGTACTCATGGTGCACTCGGGGCATTCTCCACTGGTATGGGGTCAACTGACCTAGCATTTGCCATGATTACTGGGGGAAACTGGTTTAAAGTTCCAGAGTCTATCAAAGTAAACCTAAGCGGAAAGCCATCAAAATATACAACTGGCAAAGATATTATTCTAGAGATTATCCGCTTAATCGGTGTTGATGGCGCCCTTTATAAAACATTGGAGTTCACTGGAAGCACAATTGAGCATCTTAGTATTGATGATAGATTTTCAATGTGCAACATGGCGATTGAAGCTGGCGCAAAGAGCGGAATAGTTGCTTATGATGAGACAACTAAAGCATTTTTAGCTGATAAAAACTTAGCAAGAGAACCTCGTATCCACTACTCAGATGCTGATGCTTCTTATGTTCAAATATTAAATATAGATGTTGCTTCGCTTGACCCAGTTATCGCTTATCCATTCTTGCCATCAAATGGGCACAGCGTTGTTCAAGCTCAAAAAGACAATATTAAAATAGATCAAGCCTTCATTGGAAGCTGCACAAACGGAAGACTAAGTGATCTTAAAGTTGCTGCAGAAATTTTAAAAGGCAAAAGAGTACATCCCGATGTTCGTCTTATAGTAACTCCTGGAACGCAGATGATATTAAGAGAAGCAAACAAACTCGGCTACATTGACATAATTGTAGATGCTGGTGGTGTTGTGAGTAACCCTACATGTGGAGCTTGTCTTGGTGGGTATATGGGGATTTTAGGAGATAATGAAGTTGCTATCTCAACAACAAATCGTAATTTTGTAGGCAGAATGGGCTCAAGAAGTTCAAAAGTATATCTGGCAAATTCAGCTGTTGCAGCAATCTCTGCGATAAAAGGTTACATTACAGACCCAAGATAATTAAATAGGTTATATAATTTGGTACCACTCCATTGCTTTAAGGGTACCTCTGTTACAATTCCAAAAACGTAAAGGAAGCAAAAAAATGAGAAAATTACTACTTATCCCAGCCCTTCTATTAGGCACTGCTGTTGTTGCACAAGAGTACAATTATGAGATTACACCTGTAATTGGAACAATGATTCCTGAGGGAAATTTAAAGTTAGACAACCAATTTTTAACTGGTGTAGAACTTCAATATAATGGTTTTGATGCTTTAATCAAGCCTGAACTAAGTTTCCTTTTCACAAACAATGCTGATTATAAAAACTCTAATATCACTACAGATATTTACCGTATAGCTCTAAATGGTGTTTATGAGTACAAATCAAACTCTCTCTTTACTCCATTAGCAAAAGTTGGTGTTGGATATGAGGCACTTGAAAATAACTTTGCAGGCAATAGAGATAGCGTATTTTTTGATGCTGGTGTTGGTGCAAAAGTTGCATTGGCAGAAAATATAGCTTTAAAACTTGAAGCTGTTTATATGTTAAAAAACAACAATGCTAGATGGGATAACAATTTAGCACTTCTTGCTGGTGTAAATTTTGCATTTGGACCAAAAGCTCAACCAGTTGTAGCTCCAGAGCCAGTTGCAGCACCTGCTCCTAAACCAGTACCTGCGCCAGCTGTAGTTCCAGCACCTGCTCCAAAACCTGTTGATGGCGATGATGATAAAGATGGTGTACTTAACTCAATAGACAAGTGCCCAAAAACACCTATTGGACATAAAGTTGACAAAGATGGCTGTTCAGTTCTTGTTGACCTTCATATTAACTTTGACACAGCTTCTTATAAAGTTGATAATGCTTCAATGCCAAAAGTAAAAGAGTTTGCGGAGTTCTTAAAAGATATGCCAAATTATAATGCAAAAATTGTTGGTCATACTGATAGCGTTGGAAGCGATAAAGACAACCAAAAATTATCAGAAAATAGAGCAAATTCAGTTAAGACTCTTATCGTAAAAGAGGGTATTGATACTAAAAGAATTACAACTGAGGGCAAAGGAGAAAAATCTCCTATCGCTACAAATGATACTAAAGAGGGCAAAGCTCAAAACAGAAGAATAGAAGCAGAGTTAATTAAAAAATAATGCTCTTTGACACCCCTTGCATTATTTTTGCAGGTGGCAAATCGAGCCGAATGGGAGAAGACAAAGCTCTTCTTCCTTTTGGCTCATATGACACTCTAGTGGAATTTCAACTTTATCATCTTAGTAAAATATTCAAAACTGTATATATCTCATGTAAAGAAAAATCAAAATTTAACTTTGAAGCTGCCTTTATAGAAGATATTAAAACTCTACCTCTTTATGCTCCTACTGCTGGATTTATATCTGTTTATAACCATTTAAAATCAGATAATTTTTTTGCCATAAGTGTTGACACTCCTTTTATCACTCGCTCTATTATAGAAAAGTTATTACATGTAGATAAAAATACACACGATGCCACAATTGCTAAAGTGAATGGATTAATACAACCAATGTGTGGAGTTTACCACCGCTCTTTGAGTGAAAAATTCTCTCAAATGCTCCAAAATAACAGTCATAAACTGGGCTATTTACTAAAAAATTCAAATACTTTTTATGTAGAATTTGAAGATGAAAAATCTTTTTTTAATCTAAATCATCCTCACGAATACCAAGAAGCGCTTGCTCTTTTAAACTCTTAAATCTCAAAGAGTTATTTATCAACTATTTGATATAATATTTACTTAAGCAAATTATAAAAAAATGAGAAAATATGAAATTAACACACTTAGATGAGAAAGATAGACCAAAAATGGTTGATGTCTCAGACAAAGAACAAACTACTAGAGTCGCAGTTGCTAGTGGCATTATTGAGATGAGCCAAGATGCTTATGATGCTATTGTAACTCAAAAAACGAAAAAGGGTCCAGTTCTTCAAACAGCGGTAATTGCGGCGATAATGGGGAGTAAAAAGACAAGTGAGTTGATTCCTATGTGTCATCCTATAAATTTAAGCGGCATTAATTGTGATGTAGAAGAGTTGCCAGAACTTCCAGGATTTAAACTTAGTGTAACTGCAAAATTAACAGGTCAAACTGGAGTAGAAATGGAAGCGTTAACGGGGACAAGCATAGGACTTTTAACAATTTATGACATGGTAAAAGCGATAGACAAAGGGATGGTTATACGTAATATTCAACTAGAGGAAAAAGCAGGAGGAAAAAGTGGAGATTTTAAACGCTAGAGATGAAAAACTCTCTCTTGAGTATCCATGCGACTGGTCATATAAACTAATTGCTAGTGAAGTAGAAGCTCTAAAACAAGCCATTAGAGATGTTATTGATGAGAGAGAACATAAGCTCTCTCACTCAAAAAACTCTAAAGGCGGTAAATATGTAAGCATGAATTTAGATATGCTTGTTCACAATGAAGATGACAGAAATTTCATCTATGAAGCCTTAAAGGCACATCAAAATATAAAAATGGTACTTTAAAAGGAGTCTAAAATGGGTTTGAGTGAATTGAAAAATATAGAGTTTAACAAATTAAATCTGCATGAAGTTAAAGAAACAATACAACATGTAATAGATACAAAAACGAAAAATCTGCATGACGCTCTCGCAGAGCTTCTTTTGCAAAAAGAGCTTCTTGAGAAGAGTATTCAAAAGAAACATAGTGAACTACAAGAGGCAAAATATGCTATTTTTAATGAGGTAGAGTCGATGATAGACAAAAATGATGTGCAAACTCTATCTAAACTTCATCAAGCCAAACTTCAATCAATTGACCTTTTTGATATTTTAAGTGAAACTGTCGAGGGCGCAATTATTACAGCACTAGAGGAGTCAAAAGATTCTGAAGCAAAAAATATGATTGAAGAGATTATCAGAGAGCTTACATTTCAAACTATTAAAGAGGGAACACTAAACACTATAAGAGTAAGAAAAATCCTCTCAACCATACTTCACTCAAGCATAGATATAGCAGAGGCTTCTCCAAATCTCTCCGAAGATATCTTGGATGCAACTCTAAGAGGCATGAGAGCTGGACTCTTTGAGTCTATAGATAGATTTAAGAAGAGACTTGCCTTTATGCCACTTGAAGCAAAACATATACTAATAGAAGACTATGATACTATTATGGAGGATTTAAATCAGACCGATACGCTCTTTTTACAAGTTGTTCAGACACAAGCAAATGAGAGCAGTTTGGCTATTAGAAAAATTCTACTTGAGCTTAACAAAAAAATGCATTATGATCTTGAAGAGCTAATCTATATCTCAAAAGAGACCGCACAAGTTATGAAAGAGAGATTTTCCCAACTTGCAAAAAAAGCTGTTAAAAGAGCTGATTCTGCCCTAAAATCAGAAACGGCAAAAGAGGCAAAAAGAATGGGAATCCAAGCTTGGGGAGTTGCAAAAACAGCTCTTAGCAGTGCCATCAAAACAGCTAAAAGCAAGATAGAGCCTAAAGAGTAATCTACTCTATTTGCTCTTTATAACTTACTATTTGAATTATCTAAGGTGATTATGTTACTTCTTATAATAAGTTAAAACTCCACTCATCTCAGAGCCCATATTTAAAAGAAGCATATCAGCAATAACTAATGCCGCCATAGCTTCACATACTATCGTTCCACGAATTGCAACACATGGATCATGACGACCTTTTAGCGAAAAATCAACCTCTTCATCTCTACATGTAATAGTTTGTTGCTCTTTGAAAATTGATGGCGTTGGTTTAAAGTAAACATTCATAACAATATCTTCGCCATTGCTAATTCCGCCAAGTATCCCGCCTGAGTGGTTTGTTACAAAGCCATCTGCTCTTATAGCGTCATTGTTTATAGAACCTTTAAGGGAAGCGCTTAGTATGCCATCTCCAATCTCAACAGCTTTTACCGCATTTATACCCATCATAGCATCTGCCAAGACAGCATCCATTTTATAGTATAGCGGTTGCCCAAGCCCAACTGGAACACCTTTAATGAGAACCCTTGAAACTCCCCCAACTGAATCATGTTCATTTTTAGCCCTTAAAATCGCCTCTTTTTGTGCCTCTTCTTTGGTAGAGTCAAGTGCATAGATTATGCTTTTTTTTGCTGATTCATAGTCAAACTCTAGTGACTTTATCCCATCAACTTCACAAATCCCGCTTTGCACTTCAATGCCTAACTCTTTGAGCATAAGTTTTGCAACAGCCCCACCAGCAACCCTTGCAGCTGTCTCTCTAGCAGAACTTCGCCCTCCTCCTCGATAATCTCGCAAACCATATTTGTGAAAATAGGTAAAATCAGCATGTCCAGGACGAAATATATCTTTTATATTTGAGTAGTCTTTAGATTTTTGGTTTGTGTTATAAATTATCATTGCTATTGGTGTTCCAGTACTTTTGCCCTCAAAAACACCGCTTAATATCTCAACTTTGTCATCCTCTTTTCTTGCTGTTTCAAACTCACTCTTGCCAGGTTTTCTTCTATCTAGCTCAGCTTGAATAAACTCTTCATCTATTAAAAGACCTGCTGGAACACCATCTAAGAGGCATCCAATAGCTACTCCATGAGACTCTCCAAAAGTACTAATTTTAAATTTTATTCCAAAACTATTCACTACACATCTCCCTTTAGTATCTTCACCGCCATCTCTGCGGCTTCTTGTTGAGCTATTTTTTTGCTCTTACCAATGGCTCTTGCGTACTCTTTGCCCTCAATAATTACCGCAACTTCAAACTCTTTTTTATGATCAGGTCCACGGCTTGCAACTACTATATATTCTGGAGTCTCACCAAATCTAGCTTGTGTTAGCTCTTGAAGAGTTGTTTTATAATCTCTAAAGAGAGAGTCTAGTGAAATCTCCTGATAGTTCCTCTCAATTATCCCTATGGCTATAGGTTTTACAATATCAAGTCCTGATTCAAGATATATGGCTCCAATCATAGCCTCAAAAGCGTTTGATAAAAGTGATGCTTTCTCTCTTCCGCCATTATTCTCTTCTGCGTTTGAGAGGTAGATATACTCACCTAAATTAATAGATCTAGCCAGTCTCTCAAAGCCATCTTCATTTACAAGAGCAGCTCTTATCTTCGAGAGTGTTCCCTCATCAGAAGATGCAAATTTAAAAAAAAGATACTCTCCTACTATCAAATCCAAAACAGCGTCACCTAAAAATTCTAGTCGCTCATTATCGTAGGGCTGTTTGTGACTCTTATGTGTCAGCGCTTCGATAATGAGCTTCTGGTTTTTAAACTTATATCCCAAAATCTCTTCTAATGCCTCTATGTTTTTACTCATTTTTTTGCCTCTTTAATTTTTAGAGCTTCATTTTTTGCCAAAATATCGCATCTCTCATTTTCAACATGCCCATCATGCCCTCTAACCCATATCGCATTTATCTTATGACCTTTTGATACTGCTATATACTCTCTCCACAAATCTGGATTTTTTATATTTTTAAAATCTTTTTTTATCCAACTTCCAAGCCACTCATTTATACCCTTTACAACATAAGAGGAGTCTGATACTATATCAACAGCACATGGCTCTCTTAGCGCCCTTAAACCCTCAATAACTCCCAATAGCTCCATTCTATTGTTTGTTGTATGCTCCTCTGCTCCAGAGATTTCTCTCTCTTTGTCTCCAAAGCGTAAAATTACACCATACCCTCCAGGACCAGGGTTTCCAAGTGCGCTTCCATCACTGAAAAGAGTTATTTTCTTCACTAAAATCCTTATGATAATCTTTAACTAGAGATAGTTCTGCTCTTGAGGTGCCTATTGTATGACAGTTGCTGCAACGATGAAATGCAAAAGGAAAAACAATCTTACAGCTGTTGCAGATATATTCAAATCCAAGAGTTGCATCTGCTCTTTGCTCAAGATTTATCAAAATATTAAGCTCAAAAACAGAACTTGAAGTTGCCTCTTTTATGTACCCTTTTGCACTATATAGCTCTTTTAAAAACCCATTTTGCATAATGATATTAAAATCCAAATCTTTTTTCTCTACACTCCATAAAATATCAATAAGCAACTCACTCTTTGAAGCATCAAAATTTTTCCACGCAACTTTAGGATTTACCCTAAATAGATACTCAAATATAAGATATGCGAGAAGATTCGAACTCTTATATATCTTAAGCAGCGCATCTACTTTTTCATCAGTTCCTAGCTTTAAAGAGTTTAAAATAAGAAGAATATTAAGATATGTACTCTCTAATAAAACATCTTTTTTAAGCTCTTCAAGAGGCTCTAAAACTTCTATCGCCTCTTTGTAGTTTCTCATCTGTTCATATACTAAAATCAGATAATTTAACGCTTGAGGAGTTCGTGGATTTGTCTTTAGAATTTCCAGAAATATAACTCTTGCACGCTCTAAAAATCCAGCTTTGAAGTAAGTTTTACCAAGAAGAAAAAGTGTCTCTCTATAGTTTGCTTTATCACCTACTTTTAGAAGTTCTGCGTATATTTCTATACACTTTTCATAATTGCCACTTTTTGCATAAGAATTTGCTAGTAAAAACCAAGATTTCTCAGAGAGTTCACCTTTTGTTATAAGCACTTTTAGCTCATTTTGAGAGGGCAGAGAGTGAAACTGTTTTAAAAAATTGTCTAAGTGCTTATAATCCTCTTTTTTCTTATACTTATTAAACCAGTAAGAGAAAAAAGTTACAACAAAAACCAGAACAAAAAAGATTATTATCCCAAAAAGCGGGTCTTTTGACTCTATAAAAAAAGCATCCATCAGTTGTAAACCACTATGCCATAATCATTTTTTAGATTGTAAAATGTACACTCAGGACCGATGTCAAGATCTTTTATCTTTGCAAGTTGAATTATTGAATCTTTATTTACTTTTATGCCAAACTCTGTGAAGAATTTTTTAATATTTACAAACTTTACATCTTCTACAAATTTATATTCAAACTCTTTGTGTAGTCTCATCTTCTCGTATGAGAAGAGATGTTCACTTACATGTAACTGATCTGAAGCGTACTTAATTGGAAGATGCCCAGACAAATCTGTCAATATATTTTCAATATGTTCATACTTTTGCGGAAGAGTTCTTTTTTGGATAAAAAGGTATTTATTGTTTAGTTTTAGATTTGGAGTATTTTTCCAATATCTGTAAGTAGGATTTGAGAGCCCTAACTTTGAAGAGACTTCTCTCCAGAGCCAGTAAGAGTTGAGTTTGCTTGGCAGATGTGACACTCTTAGGCTCCTTTATTAGAGATTATAATTTTAATTTATTATATACTTTTTTAGTTAAAAAGAGTAGTCATTAAAATACTGCAACAACCCACTTTGTTATAAAGTATCCGCCAACCATAAGCCAAGCAAACATTAAGCCCGCTGTGTAGATAGGAGCTAAACCAAGCCCTTTGAATTTTGCAAAAATAGTTCCCATTCCAAGTGCGGTCATTGCCATTGTAAGTAAAAAGGTATCTATTTCGTTGATAATATCTACAATATTTTGAGGAACAACTCCAAGTGAGTTAAATCCCGCCATACCTATAAAGTAAACCGCAAACCAAGGGATAACAAGTTTAACTGTGCTAGCCTCTCCTCCGCTTCTCTTAGCACTAAAAGAGAGGTAAATTCCTAAGATGATAAGCATTGGAGCTATCATAATAACTCTTGTCATCTTAACGATAACTGCCGAGTTTGCCATCTCTGCACTTGCATTTAATATTGAAGCTGGAACCGCAACAACTTGAGCTACCTCATGTATTGTTCCTCCAACATAAATACCAAACTCTTTAGCATCCATATCGAAAAAGCCTACATTATAGAGTGCTGGATATAAAAACATAGCTATTGTTCCAAAAAGAACAACCATAGAAACCGCAACTGCTGTTTTATGCTCTTCTGCTTTTAGTACAGGCTCTGTTGCTAAAACCGCTGCAGCCCCACATACTGAAGCTCCTGCAGCACTTAACATTGAAGTGTCTCTATCCATTTTAAAGAGCCTTTGCCCTGCCCATGTTCCGAGTACAAAAGTTGTTGAGAGCATAATTAAAGAGACCATGAACCCCTCAACTCCGACCTCAGCAATCTGCTGGAAAGTAATACGAAAACCATAAAAAACTATAGCAAATCTAAGTATCTTCTTACCACTAAATGTGATACCGCTGCCCCACGCTTTTGGAGTGTTGTTATGCAGAGTATTTGCATAAAATATACCGATAACTATACCGATAACAAGAGGTGAGATTCCAAGAGATTTAACAAACGAAATATCAGCAATCATAGTAGCCGCAGCTGCAAAAATTGCAACAAAGATTACCCCGTTTATCGTGCCCTTTCTATTCGTTGGTGAAAATGCCATTTTGGCTCCTTATCTTAAAAAAAAAGACGCAATTGTAACAAAAAAAATTATAAAAACCCTATCTACTTTTAGTATATAATTTATTTTAATCTCTATTTTATCTCTATCTTATCTCTATCTTAAGAGTTGATTTAACCCACTGCTCTTTTGAGTCACTTCTTGCTTTTGTCTCCTCTTTTATCACTCTTGATTTCTCTATGTTTTTTGTTTGAATGAGGTAGTTTGTTAGAGTTTCTGCTCTTGTCTTTGCTAAGGCTATTAGCTCTTCATCGTTCACATTTTGCATCTGCGTACACTTCTCAAAAAGAGCCTTTTGATACTCTAATTTAAATAGTTCTTTTTGATATTTCTTCTCAATCTCACTCTTTAAGAGAGTTATATTTTGATTTCCTAAAAATTTAGAGCATATTGACTCAACTGTGTTTACGCTAACACCTACACCATTTGCATTTTCGTTTAGTATGAGTTGTGTTAGTTTCTTTGCTTGCATTGCTTCTTTATCCACTTTTGCATCAAATCCGCTAGCAACTATTAGAGATAATTTAGGCTTTTCTTGGAGCATCTTAGCTATGTTATCTAACTTCTCTCTCTCAGAGGCAAGCAATACCGCCTCAGAAGCTTCGAACTCTACAAAATCCATATTATCTCCACTTATGCCCATAGCAGAAGCTAAAAATTTAAAAGGAGAGGCAACAGCTTTTACAATAAGATTTACAAAAGTTTTTAAAATCATTGCACCATATTTAAAATCTGGCTTACTTATATCTCCCTCAACGGGCATGTTAATATCTATAACACCCTCAGAGTTTTCAAGAAGAGCAACAGCAAATTTTAGTGGGAGTTTTGTAATATTTTCATCTTCTATCTCATCACCCAATTTTATGTTTTTGATAATCAGAGAATTTTTGCCAAGAAGCTGTGAATCAAAAATTTTGTACTCTAAATCAAGAAAAAACTTTCCTTGATCTATCTTATACCCAGCAAACTGTGCGCTATAACCACTAAAATTATTGAGACTTAGATTTCTAAAACTAAAGAGTAAATCCATATATGACTTTATGTTTGAAGCCTCAACGCTCCCTTTTAGTTTTGCGGAGCCATACTCATCAACTCCACCATCAATCTCAACATAACTAACCTCTTCTTTCGCGCTTGAAATTGCATATACATTTCCATTTAAACCGTGTATTGCCGTTTTAAAATCGAGTGGAAGTGAGTAATCTGCGAAATTGGCACTTCCATTTGTTACTTTTAGATTAAGGAGTTTATAGCTTAGAGGGGGTTTGTTTGATGGCTTTTCCTCTACATGTGACTTTTTTTCTCTAAGAAGTTTTGCTAGATTCATAGTTTTATTTTTATCTATCTGCGCATCAATGTAGAAAGACTCAAGCAGTATTTCATCCATATTTAGCTCATTTGAGAGTGTATCAAACTTAAATGAGTTAAGATTTGCTTTTATAAAAGAGGCTACTGTACTATCATCTCTAGTATCATGTAAAAAGAAGTTCTCAACGCTCAAGCTTCCCTCTAGCGTTACTTTGTACTTATCTGCTTTTTGTTTATAACTGCTCTTGCTCTTTAGGCTAAAATATCCATCACTTATCCTTAGGAATGTGCTCTCTCTTAAGTATGGAGTAATCTCTTTTAAAGAGATATTTTTAAACTCAAATTCCCCTTTTTGTTCAAGCGGAGTGTGTTTAATAGAGCCATTTGAGCTAATAGAACCATTAGAATTAACCCTCAAACCAAGTGCATAATCAAACCAACTCTTCTCTTTTGAATCTATATTTTTTGCACTTATATTTATATTATCAATTATGGTTTTTGAGTTATCTTGTATGCTTTTATCATCAAATAGGAGTTTTGCGCCATTCATATCAAATGAGTCAAGCTTTACATTATATGGAACTTCTGCTGTTTTTACACTCTTTTCGTTTTTTATCTCCTCTTTAGCCTCTACTAAGCCATCAAGATTTAGAGTGCCATCTTTCGCTCTGCTTATATTTAGAGCCAACTCATCTAAAGAGATATTTTCTACATGTAACTCTTTTGTTTTTGTATCCAAAGCAGCATTTTTTAGAGAGAAATTTTTAAATTCTGCTAGTTGCTCTTTGTTGTCTCTTCTGCTTAAAGAGAGGCTCTTTATATCAAAATTTGCACCAGCTACATGTAGATTTTCATCTCTTAG
Source organism: Sulfurimonas denitrificans DSM 1251 (assembly GCF_000012965.1). Lineage (NCBI taxonomy): Bacteria > Pseudomonadati > Campylobacterota > Epsilonproteobacteria > Campylobacterales > Sulfurimonadaceae > Sulfurimonas > Sulfurimonas denitrificans. The sequence continues at coordinate 2,111,767 of NC_007575.1, forward strand.
CAAGAGGTTTGCATCAAAGCCTAAAGTAGCACTCTTAAGAGCAATATTGTACTTTTTGAGCTTATCTTGGGCAATTTTATCTATGTATGGATTGTAATGTGTAATGTCAAAATTGGCGCATTTTATATAACTATCAAGCAGTAGATTTTTATGTATCAAAGAGCCATCAAATCTACATGTAGCGCTTGTGTTTAAAACCAAATCAAGGGCATATTTTATTGGCTCTTCGCCCAAGAGTGTAATATTTTTTATCTCTGCATCAAGAGAGTTAAGCTCTGTTTTGAGTGATGGTTTTATAGTTTTGTCATGAAATATGGCAGCTATTTTTTTAAGCCCCACACTCTCTATGGCCACACTCCATTTTGTCGCATTATCATCCTTTTTTAGCTCTTTATTTGAAGAGCTATCACTTTTAAAATAGCCAACCCAATCTATCTCTGCTTTTTCATCACGCTCAACCTTAACCTTCATTGAGTCCAAAACAACACTCTTTACCGATACCTTGTAATCCATCGGTTTCATACTTGCATCACTAATATTCAAACTCTTTAGGGTTAAAATATCGTTATTGGCATCTTTTGGTTTAACTCTCAAATCATTAAGAGTGAGGTGTATATTATCTACATGTGTTGCATTTATATCATCTATATTAAAGTTATATGTTGCACCAAAACTAAACACCCCATCGGCTACTTCGACCCTCAAGACATCTTGAATATATTTCCAAATTGAGTACAATTTAGCGTCTTTGATATCAACTCTTCCATCTACTGCAAAAGGGTTTAGAGCTAAAATATTTGCCCTCAAATCAATCTCTCCGCCATCTTGCAAATTTGAGTTAAATCTAAATTTTGCGCCACTTGAGCTGAAATCTTTTGTATCAATATCTGTAAGTTTAAAGCTTATTGCATCCGCTATAAACTCAAATTTTTGAGGTTTTGAAAAATCTTTATACGCAATGATACCATTTGAGAGAGAGAGGCTATCAACTATAACTCTTAGGCTATTTTTGCTTTTTGCTGTGCTGTTATCATCTGCGCTCTCTTTTACTAAATTTGCAAAATTAAATGTTCTATCTTTGTCATATAGAAGAGAAATTTGTGGATTTTTAAAATTTATCTCTTTTACATGTAGCACCCCTTTTAAAAGTGGGAGCAATTTTACATCGATGTATAAAGAGTCAAAAGAGGCGAGGTGGTTATTCTCCTCATCTCTTAACTCTACACCAGAAATTTTCAACTCAAGGAGATATGGATTAAGCGATATATCTTTGATAGTTATGTTTGAGTTTGTGCTCTTTGCAACACTCTTTGGTATTTGCGATTCCAAGAGAAGTGGAACTACCAAAAAACCAACTACTGTATAAAAGGCTATAAGTGAGAGTAAAATTTTCTTAAACATTGATAGACCTTGAAGCTTAATAGCTAAAGTCTATCGTATTGTATTTTAAACAGAGATTATTTAGCCTCTCTTAAGATATCTTCTCGTGGATAGGTAAAAGTTGACTCTCTAAGAACTTCTATCTCTCCCTCATGTCCTACTGCATAAGCACGTATGGTTATGGGAATAATCGTATCATGTCTTGAATCATCTGCTAACTTATCATATGTTCTAAGCACTACAATTTTTTTCTTTTTCACATCAGGTGTTACATCAAAAGAGTCTTTTGGTTTTTCAATCTCTAAAGTTCCCTTTAGACCTTGAGGCAATATAACTTCAAAGTAGAAGTTTAGAGTTTTATTCTGCGTATTTTGTAGTAAAAACTCATAAGCGTTCTCTACTACAACTCTTCCATCGCTCTCTTTATGAACAGAGTATAAGCGATTTTCTTTGTTTATATTTAGAAGCATATTCTCTTTTTTACTACCCATAATAATCATCGCAACAGCGATTCCAATAAGAAGCACAATGTACGCAATAATCTTTGGACGGAAGTATTTTGTCTTGCCTTTTTTATCTATAATCTCATATTCACTCGACCAAGTAACAAGAGATGGTTTGCCTAGTTTTCCCATAACAACAGTACATGCATCAACACACTCTAAACAGTTAATACACTCAAGCTGTAACCCTTTGCGTATGTCGATATGTGTCGGACAAACTGTTACACAACTCTCACATGCAGTACACTCTGCGTGAGCTTCAACTGCTTGGAGATCTTTTTGTTTTGTAAATACTTTTTCTTTGTCACTATTGTAGATATGTCCGCCTCTGTTTGTATTATAAAGCGCCATAACAGTATTTTCATCATATAAAACAGACTGTATCCTTGAATATGGACATACATAAATACAGTAATCCTCTTGTAAAAATACAATATCATAAATGAGAAAAAGTGCAGATGATACTAAAGTACCAAGCAAAATCATATGTTCAAAAGGATCTGACATGTAAGCAAAAAAATCTTCAGGCGGCACAAAAAACCAGATAAGATTTGCACTAGCGACAAAAGAGAGCACAACCCAAAGCAAAATAGCAACAGCTCTTTTTATCTTGTTTTGAGCAATACTCATATCTGGTTCTAGTTGTTTGTTTTTTATACGCTTTCTAAGTTTTAGCAGTTTTGTCTCAATCACATCACGGTAGATTACCCGAAAAATAGTTTGCGGACAAATCCAGCCACAAAACACTCTTCCACCCATAACCGTCATACCAAAAATTCCCAAAAACAGCATCATTAATAAAAATGGTAAAAGATATAACTCCTGCATATCAAACTGAACAAATCCAAGATGAAGCTTTAATTTATCAAAACTAAGTAGAAAAAAGTGACTCCCATTTACCTCAATCCAAGGTAAAACCAAAGCCATAATTGTCAAAAGAATAAAGAAATAATATCTTTTTATTCTCCAAGCGGTAGGTATTTTAAAACCTTTTATCTCTTCACTCATAAATACTCCTAATTTTCTATTGTTACACTCTAAAATATACTTTTTGACATAATCTTGCCAAAATTATAACAAAAATTATATAAATTCTCATTATCTATTGTAATAATAATTATAAATTTAAATATATTTTTTATAAAAGTCTCTTTTATGCTCTGTTCTGATAAAATAGAGAACTACTATTTTACCGAAAAGATTTTACATGACAACTAAAGAGTATATCTTAAAAACTATCAAAAACAGACCGCTCATTATAGATGGAGCTATGGGAACACAGCTCCAACAGCGAGATGACAAAATCTCAAAAGAGGCTTGGGAGGGCAACGAGGGTTGTAATGAACTCTTAAATGTTACCGCTCCAGAGATACTCAGCGAGATTTTTCACGCTTATCTTACATCTGGTGCAGACTTTGTTACAACTAACACCTTTGGCTCATTCTCTTGGGTTTTAGATGAGTACCAAATCGGGCATCGTGCTTATGAGCTAACATATGCTGGAGCAAAACTTGCAAAAGATGAGTGCAAAAAATTCTCAACTCCAACTCATCCACGCTTCTGTCTTGGCTCAATCGGACCAGGTACAAAGCTTCCATCTCTTGGACATATAACTTATGATGAGATGTACAAGGGTTATACTGAGTTTTGTTTAGCACTTATAGATGGTGGTGTTGATGTTTTTTTACTAGAGACCGCTCAAGACCCGCTCCAGATAAAAGCAGCCCTTCATGCGTGCAATGAAGCTTCAAAGCAAAGAGGCGTAGAGATTCCTATCATGGTCTCCGTTACAATTGAGCTTAGTGGAACTATGCTCATCGGAACAGATGCGCAAACGATAGCAACCATCCTTGAGCCATTTGATATATTGAGTCTAGGATTTAACTGCGGAACAGGTCCTGAACAAGTACTAAAACATGTAAAAACTTTGAGCGAAATTTGGCATAAACCAATCAGCGTTCACGCAAACGCTGGGCTTCCTCAAAATCGTGGAGGATACACATACTATCCAATGGGACCAGATGAATTTGCAGCAAAACAGCAGAGCTTTTTGGAGTTTGATGGTGTTAGCTTTTTGGGTGGATGTTGCGGGACAACTCCACAACACATAAGAGCGTTGGTAAACCTTGTTAGTGATATAGCTCCAAAAGCACCAAGTGGAAAACATGAGAACTCCTTAGCATCTCTTTTTTCTACAGTTCCGCTTATGCAAGAGTCTTCGGCTCTGCTTATAGGAGAGCGTTCAAACGCAACAGGTTCAAAAGCATTTCGTGAGCTTCTCTTAGCTGAAGATTATGAGGGAACTCTAAGTGTAGCACAACAACAAGTAAGAGCAGGAGCGCACGTGCTAGATGTCAGCGTTGGCTTTGCTGGACGTGATGAGACAAAAGATATGAACAGAGTAATGAGTCTTTATGCCCAAAAAATAGCACTCCCTCTTATGCCAGACTCAACACAAACAGCAGCCCTTGAAGAGGCATTAAAACTAATCGGTGCAAAACCTATAATCAACTCAGTAAATCTTGAAGATGGAATAGAGAAATTTGATGCCGTCTGCTCTCTTGCTAAAAAATTTGGTGCTGCTCTTGTTTGTCTAACTATTGATGAGATAGGCATGGCAAAGAGCGTTGAGAGAAAGCTTGAAGTTGCGGAGCGCATCTATGATTTGGCAGTAAACAAACATGGCATAAGAGCTGAAAATCTAGTCTTTGACCTTCTTACATTTACGCTTGGAAGTGGCGATGAAGAGTATCTTGATGCTGGTATAAACACTATTGAAGCCATAAGAGAATTAAGACGCAGACACCCAGAAGTAGGCGCTACACTAGGACTCTCAAACATCTCTTTTGGGCTTGATAAAGATGCAAGACCATATCTAAACTCCATGTTTTTACACCACTGCAATGAAGCTGGGTTAACAAGTGTTATCATAAACGTAGCCCATATTATTCCTATAAACAAGATAAGCAAAGAAGATCAAGAGATTTGCGATAACCTCATCTTCAACCGCAAACCAAATGCGGCAGCACTCTTTGAGTTTATAGACCACTTTAGCACAAAAGAAGCAGTTGATAACAACGCAGTGGATGAAGCATATTTAGCCATGAGTGATGAAGAAAAAATCGCAAAACTGCTAATGGACGGCGACAAAGATAGAATGATTCCACTTGTTGAAGAGGCACGTCATAAGGTAGCTCCTGAGAAAATCGTAAATGAGATACTAATTGATGCTATGAAAGTTGTAGGCGAACTCTTTGGCTCTGGGCAGATGCAGCTCCCTTTTGTTCTGCAAAGTGCGGAAACTATGAAAAAAACAGTCGATTATCTAAACCCATACTTGCCGAAAATTGATAAAAGTGTAGATACAACTTTAGCGCTTGGAACAGTAAAGGGCGATGTGCATGACGTTGGTAAAAATCTTGTAGATATTATCCTCTCAAACAACGGTTTTAAAGTTAAAAATCTTGGTATAAAAGTAGATATTGGTGAATTTATACAGAGCATAAAAGAGTCAAATGCCACAGCTCTTGGGATGAGCGGTTTACTTGTTAAATCAACACAAGTTATGAAAGAAAATCTTGAAACACTCCAAAAAGAGGGGATAAAAATACCAGTCTTACTAGGTGGTGCCGCACTTACCCGCTCCTTTATAGATGATTTTTGCCGTCCATTATATGATGGTCCTATATTTTACTGCAAAGATGCATTTGATGGCGTAACCGCTATGAGCCGTATTGAAGCTGGAAATTTTGATACAAATCTTCACCCAAAAGATTCTCAAGAAAAAATAGTAAAGATAAAAGAAGAGGTAATTATTCCTCCATTTAGCGAACTCAAAATGCCATCGCGTGATGTTACTGTACCAACACCTCCTTTTTGGGGAAGACGCGAACTTAAACTTACACCTCAACAAATTGAGATGGCTTTTGATTGGATAAACCATAAACTGCTTTTTAAATCACGTTGGGGATACAGTTCAAAAGGCTTGAGTGAAGAAGCTTACGAAAAACAGCTAAACGATATAGTCTGGCCAGCTTATGAGAAGTTAAAAAAGCGTTTTATTGAAGAGAAACTCTTTGAACCTACCATTATATATGGATATTGGCCGTGCAGAAGTGATGATGATTCTCTGCTTATTTTTGATGAAAGCAGAGGCTACAATAGCCAAGAAGAGATTAATCGCGAAGATCTTGATAAGGTAAGAAACCAAGCGATAGAGAAGTTTACTTTTCCACGCCAATCACGACAACCTCACAGAGCCTTGAGTGATTTCTTCCATAGTGATAGAGATGATGTGGTTGCTTTTACATGTGTTAGTGCTGGATCAAAACTAAGCGATGTAGAGAGAGGGATTTATGATAGAGGCGAATACACAGAGTACTATCAATTTCACGGTCTTGGAGTTGAACTTGCAGAGGCCTTGGCAGAGATAGTACATAAACAGATAAGGCTTGACTTAAATATCTCTGATGGAGAGGGGAGCAAACTTAGCGATGTTCAGATGAACAGATATCAAGGCTCAAGATACTCGTTTGGTTATGCCGCATGTCCAGATTTAGAGCTTAATCGCCCACTCTTTAACCTTCTAAAGCCAGAAGAGTTTGGGATTGAGTTAAGTGAAACATTCCAAATTCATCCAGAGCAATCAACCTCCGCACTTGTGGTTTATCATCCAAATGCAACCTATTACAACGTATAGCTTTTTGTAGTACCGCTTAAACTTTGTCACTAACTGACAAAGTTAAGACTCTTTCATCACTACTTAATACTATAATGTTTCAAACAATATAAAGGATAAAAAAATGAAAAAATTGCAATTTCTTGCTATTGCGTTAGCTCTAGGTGTAAGTTCACTCTTTGGTGGTGTATATAAGGTGGATCCTTCTCACACGAATGTTACTTTTTCAGTTAAGCACATGATGATAAGCACAGTAAACGGAGAGTTTCAAAAATTTGATGGAACTTTTGAGCTAGATAAGAAAAACAAACTTATCGCTTTAAGTGGTGAGATGGAAGTTGAATCTATAAATACAAATATTGCAAAAAGAGATGCACATTTAAAGTCTGATGAGATATTTGATGCAAAACAGTTTCCAAAAGTCACTTTTGTCCTTGATAAAATAAAAGGTAATAAAGCTTATGGAAAATTAACTATCAAAGGCACTACAAAGGATGTTGTTCTTGATTATGAGTTTGGTGGTACTGTTACAGACCCATGGGGAAAACAGAGAGCTGGGCTTAGTCTAAGTGGTAAAGTTGATAGAAGAGATTACAACATTACATGGAACCAAGCTCTTGAAGCTGGTGGCGTTGTTGTAAGCGAAATTGTAAAACTTAATGTTGAGATACAAGGCATTTTAAAAGGTGATGATGAGTTTTAACTCATATTATATGTAAACACTCTTGGCTAGGAAACTCTCTTCTAGCCTCTTCTTCTATAACTCAAAGCTTCTAAAATGTGTCTTTTCTCAATAATAACACTCGATTCCAAATCTGCAATAGTACGGGATATCTTTTGAACTTTTTTTATAGCTCTAAATGATAGCGCAAACTGCATTGTAGCTCTTTGTAAAATATCATTTGCTTCTTTATCAAGTATGCAATATTTATCAACCTCTGCATCACTTAGTTTTGCCGTAAAAGTGCGCTGCTCCCTTTGCTTTACTATTTTATGTACCTCAATAACTTTTTCATGCATCTCTTTAGAGCTAATAGTTGCTCTGTCGTGCAAAGATACAGGTTGCATCACAACAGATAAATCAATCCTATCCAAAAATGGTTCTGATAGTCTGTTTTTATACCTTTGAATATCAAGCTCTCTACATCTACACTCTTTCTCTTTATGCAGTAAGTTACCGCATGGACATGGGTTCATTGCACTTACAAATAGAAAATCACTCGGGTATTCTATCTTAGAGTTTACTCTTGAAATTCGTATTTTATTATCTTGAAGTGGCTCACGAAGAGCCTCTAAAACACTCTTAGAGAAGTGTGGAAGTTCATCAAAAAATAAAATTCCACGATGAGCCAACCCAACCTCTCCAATTTTTGCCGTATGACTTCCACCACCAAATACACTAGCAGTTGTAGATGAGTGATGAGGAGAGCGAAAAGTTCTAAGCGGTCTAAATTGCGGCTCTTTACCATCAAGAGCATCAAGCTTTGCAATATCTAAAATTTCATCACTGCTAAGAGGAGGAAGTATATATCTAAGGCGCTGCGCTATCATGCTTTTTCCGCATCCAGGGCTTCCCTCTAATAAAATATTGTGAAATCCAGCGGCACTTATAAGTGCCGCCCTCTTTGCCACCTCTTGCCCTTTGACATCTAAAAAATCTTCAACATACTCTTCATCATAGTAGTAAAATTGATCTCTTACACTTATGTTTGGATACTCAATTTTTTTATGCACTATATTAGGCATAGCATTTGCGCTATTTTTTAAAAGTGCTATCGCCTCATTTAAATTTTTTACACCATAAAAATCTATATCTGGTATATTTGAGAGTTTATCCAAACTCTCGTATGGAACTATTGATTTTTTAATTATCTTTTGCTTAGCAAGAGATAACAGAAGCGGATACAGCTGAAGATTCTCTTTAACAACGCCATCAAGACCCAATTCTCCAAAAACAAACCATTGACTTAAATCATCTTCAAGATAATCAAGTGCAATTAAAAGAGCAATGCTCAGATCAAATTGACTACCCTCTTTTTTGACGTCACTTGGAGCAAGGTTGATTGTAATTCGTTTTGGTGGAAATGTAAACTCATTGCAAAGAAGCGCAGATTTTACACGCTCTTTCGCCTCATTTATAGATGCGCTTGCCATTCCAACAACACTAAAAGAGGGCAGTCCCTTTGTAAGAGTGGATTCGACATAAACAACTTTTGCTTCTATACCTTCATAAGTGGCACATGCAACCATTTTCATTATATCAACCTCTATTAAGTTGATATAATTATACTATTTAAATTTTTAGATGTGATAAAATATGACAAAATGTCATTAAGCGAATTGGTTCTTTGAGAGTTTTTTCTCTTTTTGGACTTTTTTATACTCTTTTTCAAACTTTTTTCTGCGAGAGTATGAGAGTTTGTCTATAAACAGTACTCCATGTAGATGGTCTATCTCATGTTGTATTGCAACACTAAGCAACCCAGTTGCTTCAATTGTCTTTGTGTTTCCTTCTCTATCTTGATAATTAACACAAACTCTCTCAAATCTGCTAACGTCTTCATAAAAACTAGGTACACTTAAACAGCCCTCTTGATAAATAGTCTCTCCCTCACTTTGTGTAATTATAGGATTTATCATCTCTATAAGCGAATCTCTTGACTGTTCATCATTGTCGTCTGGAATATTTAAAAGTAGCACCTGTTTTGCATATCCAACTTGAATAGCAGCTAAGCCTATGCCATTTGATTCTATCATAGATGCATACATTGCTTCAAGGAGTTTATGCAACTCTTCATCAAATTTCTCAACAATTTTTGATTTCTCTTTAAGTCTTTTATCTGGATATTCTACTATTGTCAGCTTCATCTTCTTCTATTGCTCTTAAGTTTTTCTTAATAAAACCGCATAATCTAATTTAGGATTTTCATATGCTTTTTCTATCCCATCCATAGAACTCACAATAATCTCTTCTACTGAACTATCTTCTGTTATATCAGTAATACCTACCGAAATTTTAAGCTGGATTTCACGGTCTGCTAAAAAAAAGTTGCTATTTGAGACAAGTTCACAAAGTCTCTCACTTGCTTTTTTAGCACTCTCTATATCGGTATGCTTTAAAAGCATAACAAAAACGCCATTTCCATAGTGTGTGACTATATCGCTTCTTCTTGAAGTCTTAAGCAGAAGTCTTGCTATAGTTTTTGTCATAAGCATAACCGCTTTTTCATTTGCAACACTAGCTTTTAAATCACGAGACAGCTCAATCATAATAAGCGAACTCTTATGTTTAAACTTCATTATCAAGCTTATCTCTTGCTCAATTTTACTCATCAAATAGCGCTTATTATAAACACCATACTGATTATCAAAGATGGTCTCATTTTCAACATTTTTTATAATTTTTGCAGTATCATCGTACATACATTTGATGCTGCTGCTCTGTTTTTTAATTATCTCATTTAGTTTTATTATGTCAAAACCAAGTGATGTTGCTATATTTTTAGCCTCTTTTATATCACCGCTTGCTTCTAAGTCTTCTTTTCTTTTTTCAAGAATTTTAGTCATAAGTGCCATATTTTTATATAAATTTGCAGTAATGCTAAGAATATTTTTTATATACGAGAAGCCCTGTTTTAAGCTTTGTTCAATCATAATAGAGTTCTCTGCATCATTGCTCTCTTCAAGCTCTAGCATAGAAGCGATATGAGCACGTGCACTTTGGCTCTTATCCTCTAGGAGTCTATCAAAATAGAGTGCAAAATTATTTGGTGTTGGTGGCAATCCATCTTTAATAAGAGCGTTTAAAACCTCTTTTGAGTAGAGTTCAAGCTCGCCTTCTGGTTCAACAGCTACACTCTTGTCTGTAACTGCTGCCAACGGCTTTGCGGTTGTATTGTTACGATTTATTCTGCTCCTTAAAGGTCCAGCCATACCAACTCCTTTTTTTTAGTTACTCTTTGCTCTTTTTTAGTAAAACTTCATCTATCATGCCGTACTCTTTTGACTCCTCGGCACTCATAAAGTTATCTCTATCTGTATCTTTTTCTACTTTTTTAATGCTCTGAGAACAGTTTTTTGCCAAAATAGCATTTAACTCCTCTTTCATACGAAGAATCTCTTTTGCTTGTATCGCAATATCTGTAGCTTGTCCTTGAGCACCGCCAAGAGGTTGATGAATCATAATTCTTGCATGTGGAAGAGCATACCTCTTTCCTTTAGCTCCACTTGAGAGTAAAAATGCTCCCATTGATGCAGCTTGACCAACACATATAGTAGCAACATCCGGACGGATATAGTTCATAGTATCATAGATAGCCATTCCAGCAGTAACTACACCGCCAGGAGAGTTTATGTAGAAGTAGATATCCTTTTCTGGGTCTTCAGCCTCTAAAAAAAGCATTTGCGCCACTATTGATGAAGCAACAGCGTCGTTTACCTCTCCGCTTAGCATAATAATTCTATCTTTTAAAAGACGAGAGTAGATATCATAAGAACGCTCTCCACGAGCAGTTTTTTCAACTACATAAGGGATATAACTCATCTAATTAAGCCTCTTTTATCTTTGAGTTAAGAATCTGTGTAAGCACCTTATCCTCAACCATTGACATCTGAATTGCAGGTAAATAACCAGCATTTTTATACTTATCGTAAGCTAATCTTGGATCTTGTCCCATCTGCATAGCCTCATAATAAATTGTTTGCATAACTTCATTCTCATCTACTCTAACTTTTTCCTTAGTTGCTAATGCATCTATGATAAATGTAGCTTTTACACTTTTTTGAGCATCAAGACGGAATGTTTCACGAAGTTCTTGAAGTTTATCGGCATTTTCACGCAGCTCTTTAATCTCATCTTCACTCATTGTGCTAGCTTTTCTATTAAGTGAAACATCAATCTCTTGCTCAACTACAAATTCTGGTAAATCAAAATTGATTTTTTCAACATATGTCTCTAAGAGTGCAGATTTTAACTCTTCATTATAAAGTTTAGCAAGTGCCTCATTCTCTAATTGAAGTTTTATCTGAGCTCTTAAATTCTCTAAACTTTTGTCATCTTGACCTGCTAACATTTTTGCAGCGAAAGCTTCATCAATTTCTACTTTTACTTTTTCTTGAATATTGTGAAGTGTTACTTTAAATTCAGCATCTTTTCCAGCTAACTTCTCAGAACCATAACTCTCTGGGAATGTTACTTTTATAACTTTCTCTTCACCAATTTTCATACCAACAACTTGCTCTTCAAAACCTGAGATAAATTGATTAGAGCCAAGAACAAGTGCAAACTCTTGTGCTGCACCACCTTCAAATAGTTCTCCATCAATTGAACCTTCAAAGTCTATTATCGCACTGTCACCATCTTTGGCTGCTCTTTTTTTCTTTAAATCGACAAATTTGCCTTGTGAATCAGCTAACTTCTCAAGTCTATCTTCAACTTCTTTATCACTTATCACAGGCTTTTTAAAAGGTGCAACCATGTCAGCGTAGTTTTCAAGATTTATTTCAGGTCTCATAGCGATTTTAACAGTTACTTCAATTTTATCATCACTTTTGTCAAACTTAGAGATATTTGGCTCGCCAATTAATGCACTCATCGCCACTTTTAACTCATCGAGTCCCTTATTTAAAACTTCACGAAGTGCTTCTGCTTCTGCATCTTGAATTAAACGCTCACCATACTGTTTTTTGATAACTGTTACAGGAACTTTACCTTTGCGAAAACCTTGAACTGAAGCAGTTTTTGTTAAATTTTTAGCAATTTTTTCTATATTTGCATCTATTGTCGTTCTTGGGATTTCTGCTTCAATTTGAGCATTTGCACTATTTATTTTATTTGTTTTGATTTTCATCAATTTCCTTTTATTTAATTTTATTATCTCAACTTAGCACTAAAAAAATCTCTTTCTTTAGTGTAACTAACCCGTATGCCACTTAAAAATTTGAAGTTTAATAACATTAAAATTCAATCTTATTTCATTACAATTTTGGCAATATTACCTTAAATCTGCTTTTATCTATCTTTAGGAGTGATTTTTACAAAACTTAGGTTTAAAGTTAAGCAGAAGTATCCATACCACTGCAACGTCTATCATTACATCTGCAAAATTAAACACCGCAAAATCAAATCCACAGTGCCAATAAACCATATCTACAACCCCGCCATGAATAAATCTATCATATATATTTGAAAATGCTCCACCAAGCATCAATCCAGCTGGGATTGCATAACAGAGCTGATTTAGGTAGAGCATATAACCAAAAACACCAAAAACCAGAACAAGTTGAATATATTTTAGCGACTCATCCAAAAAGGCAAACATTGAAAATGCCACCCCTTTGTTATATACCAAAATCAAATCTATACAATCACTGTAATATCTGTAACCATCCACAAAAAGTGACTTTATATTTTGATCAATTATAAAAATACCTGCTATTGTAAGTATCAGTATTGTTAAATGGCGAACTGTTTTATTATGCATTTAGGGCTTTTTGAAAAAACTCTACCATTTCATCCATATAGAGATTCATTTTTTTAGCATCTTTGCACTCAAGTAGAACTCTTAACTTATTTTCAGTCCCTGAGTAACGAACAAGATGATGAACTCCGTTTTCATCAAGCTCTTTTAATTTTTCATCAAGTCCATCTATCTCACTTAGCACTTTTTTTGTCTTGACTTTTATATTTACAAGTTTTTGAGGATATAGAGCAAATGGGCGGAGAGCTTTTGAAGCCTTTTGGGACGTTTTTAACAGAAGCGCTAAAACTTGAAGAGCAGAAACTAAACCATCTCCAGTTTTTGCAAAATCGCTAATTATTACATGTCCACTCTGCTCACCTCCAAAATTTATTCCCTCTTTTTTCATCACCTCTAAAACATTTTTATCTCCTACATCTGAGCGAAATAGTTTTAGCCCTTTATCAGACATAAAATCATCCAAACCTCTGTTGCTCATTACAGTTGAGACAATTCCGCCACCCTTTAGCGTGCCTCTATCACTCATAAAAGCGCCAAGAGCGCCAAGAAGTTGATCTCCATCTACAACCACACCATTTTCATCTACAATAACTACTCTATCGGCATCTCCATCAAGTGCAATTCCCAAATCCGCTCTGTACTTTACGACACTCTCGCAAACATCTTTTGTATGAAGTGCACCACAACTATCATTTATATTGAAACCATCGGGTTTGTTGTGCAAAACAATAACCTCAGCGCCGAGCTCTTCTAAAACTGTTGGTCCAACCATATATCCTGCACCGTTCGCTGCATCTAAAACTATTCGCATATCCTTAAGAGATAGATCTCTAGGAAATGAATTTTTTAACTGAACTATATAGCGCCCTATTACGTCATCAATTCTTTTCGCTTTGCCTATGTATTTGCCTTGAGTTTGAGCTTCCAAAATAGTATCTTTATCAAAAAATATCTTCTCTATCTCCTCTTCAACGCTATGAGGAAGTTTATCTCCACGTCCATCAAAAAATTTAATCCCATTATCTTCAAAAGAGTTATGAGATGCACTTATCATAATTCCCGCATCACAACGCATATTTTCAGTTATAAATGCAATGGCTGGAGTAGGCATCGGTCCGATTTGAATAACATCATATCCTATAGCAGTCAATCCGCTAACAATAGCATTTTCTATCATATATCCACTTCTTCGTGTATCTTTGCCAACCAAAATCTTATTTGTTATAGAGTGCGCTTTAAAGTATATCCCAGCAGCCATAGCTACTCTCATAGCAAGTTCTGCGGTTAAAAATGTACCAGCTTCACCCCTAACTCCATCTGTTCCAAATAATTTCATGACATTTTCCAAAATTTAAATTGTTGTATTTTAACACATTTAGCTGATGTTGTACTCCCTAAAGCTACATGTATAATATAAAAATAGACAAGAAATAACTACCCCTTTGTGCATATTTCCTAAAAGTATATAAAGTTAGGTAATAATAGTGAAATTTAAAAAAGGTTATATTGCAATTATGAAAAGAGTAGGCAACTTTTATTTGATTCTAATTTTACTCTCCAATACGGCTCTTTATAGTAAGAGCGTTGAACTTCTATCCAAAGAGAAACAAGAGCTTCTGCTTCAAGAGCAGAAGCGTTATGAATCAGAGCATGAGAAGCTAAAATATAACTGGATTGCACCACTAAATCTTAATGCCTCTTATGGATACGACAAAAGTGCCAGTGACATGTACTCAGATTCAAAGAAGATTCAGGCATCTATCTCTCAGGATATTTTCCGCTCGGGCGGAATAACTTACGCTATAAATTATGCAGATGCAAAAAAAAGAGCTGATGAGCTTGGTCTATATAAAGAGATATCCTCTCTTAATGAAGATTTTTTTCTATCTCTTTTGGGTTATAAAAAAAGCAACTATGAGCTAGAGCAAAGCACAAAAAAACTTGCAAATTATGATATTGAAATCTTTATAAAACGCCAACTCTACACTGCAGGAAAAGTTGATATTACCGAATTAAATAATGCTCTTATGAACAAAAGTGCTGAGCAAAAAAACTATGCTCTTCTTGAGGCAAACAGAGCTAAATATAGGTTAGAGGTCTCAAAAATAAGCGATATAGACCCGCAGAGTTATCAGCTATACTCTTTTGAATTAATCCAAGAGGATAACTATCTTAGAGATAATTTTGACCTTCAATTTACCAACGCACAGAGCAAGAGTTACAAAGAACTATACAATATAACAAAGAGTAGTTATCTTCCCTCGCTTACAATTAGTGGCTCCACAGGCTACCAGAGCTATGACGCAAGAGAGAGTTTTATGAGATATGATGGTGGTTTTTATAGTGCTGGATTATCCTTGAATATACCTATTTCATACAATGCCAATGCAACTAAAGAGGAGGCAAAAGCGATATTTTTAAAATCCTCAGCTGAGCTTCAAGATAAAGAGCGTTCCCTTAGGGCCTCTTATGCACAATCAATTGAACTTATAAAGAGCTATAAAAGATATATTGAGATTACATCAAAAAATCTCTCTCTGTATGATGAGCTCATAGCCGTTATTGCGTCGGGTGTGGATATGGGTTACAAAACAGGATATGATTTACAAACACTAAAAAATTCTAAAGAGATAGAGCAATACAATATAAAAATAAATGAGATAAATATAGAGCTTGAGTTAGCAAAACTTCACTTTAGCACAAACAAGGAACATAGATGATACCAACAAAAGAGGCTATTGAACTAACAGTAGCAAAAGGTGCTAAAAAATCTTCTAAAAAGTATATGTGGATAGCTACTGTTTTAGTTCTTGTTTTTGGCACTGCTGCCTACTATAAATTTTATAACTCAAAGAGTGCTCTCTCTTATTTAAGCGTTCCAGTAGAGCTAAAAGACATAACAACAACTGTCTCAGCAACTGGGAATTTAGAGCCTACAAACAGCGTTGATGTTGGTATTGAAGTCTCAGGAACTATTCGTGAGGTTTTAGTTGATTATAACACTCATGTAAAAGTCTCTCAAGTTATGGCAAAACTCGATACAACTCGTCTAAACTCTGCCGTTGAGAGCTCAAAAGCAGCACTCTCAAGATACAGAGCAAATGTAGCTGAGGCAAAAGCAACTGTAGTCTATGCACAAGGCGAGTTTGAGAGAGTAGATAAGATGTATAGCGCAACAAATGGAAATTACCCATCCGCAAGAGAGGTTGATGAGGCTAAAGCCAGTATGGACAGAGCAAAAGCTGCCTATGATGCCACAATAGCCCAAACCAAACAAGCCTCTGCCGAACTTGCTGCTAATGAGGATAATCTTCGCAAAGCAATTGTTCTCTCACCTATAGATGGCATTGTTTTGGAGAGAAAAGTTGAGCCAGGGCAAACTGTAGCAGCAACAATGCAGACACCTATTTTATTTAAAATGGCAGAAGATTTGACAAAAATGAGAATCATTTTAAGTGTTGATGAGGCTGATATTGGCGATGTTAAAGAGTCTCAAAGTGTTGAATTTAGCGTTGCTGCTTATTCAGATAAAAAATTTAAAGGTACGATTACACAACTTCGCCTAAACTCAGAGATAATTAACGGGGTTGTAACTTATGATGCAGTGGTTGATGTAAACAACCAAGACCTACTCCTTCGCCCTGGAATGACAGTATCTGCTTTGATAACTACTTCTATTTTAGAGGATGTTTTAACTGTACCAAACGCAGCTCTTCGTTTTACGCCTCCTGAACAAAGCGATAGCCAAAAAAAGGCTAAAGAGGCTTTACAAACACTACATGTATGGATATTAAAAGATAATAAACCTCATGAAGTGGAGCTTAAAGTTGGAAAAAGTGATGGCTCATCAACGGTTGTTTTATCATCAGATTTAAAAGTTGGTGATAGTGTAATTATTGGGATTAAAAAGTAATGACACTAGATGAGAAAGAAGCCGTTATCTCTCTTCATAAAGTGGTAAAATCTTATGGCAGCGCAGAAGCTACAACTTACGCTCTTCGTGGTGTAAATCTTGAGATTAAACGTGGTGAATTTGTTGCAATAATGGGTCCTAGCGGTTCAGGAAAATCTACGGCTATGAATATCATAGGATGCTTAGATACTCTAAGCAGTGGCGACTATCTATTTGGTGGTGTAGATATCCAAAAGCTCTCTCTTGACCAAAGAACCCTCCTTCGCCGCAATTACATCGGTTTTATATTTCAAGGATTCAATCTCTTGGGCAAAACAACTGCTATTGAAAATGTTGAACTGCCTCTTTTATATCGAGGTTTTCCAGCACGCCAAAGATCAGAAATGGCAATGAATGCACTTCGCAGCGTTGGTCTTGAGCAAGTGGCACATCACACACCAGCAGAACTCTCAGGCGGACAACAACAAAGAGTTGCTATTGCAAGAGCCATAGTTACAGACCCTTTTATTTTACTAGCAGATGAGCCTACTGGGAATTTAGACACTGCAAAAAGCAGAGAGATTATGGAGCTGCTTAGCTCATTTAACAAAGAAAAAGGATTAACTATTGTCATGGTAACGCATGAGAATGAGATGGCATCTTACGCTTCTAGAATTATCCGTTTTCGTGATGGAAAGATTGATGATACACTACATGTAGAGAAAGCTTGATGATACAAAACGCTTTTTTTCTAGCATTTAGAGAGATTCGCAGAAGTGCTATGAGATCTATTCTCACAACATTAGGTATTGTAATAGGGATAGCATCAGTTATCGCTATGGTTATGCTAGGAGATGCAACAACTGCATTTATAACTCAAAACATATCAAAACTTGGCACAAATATGCTTATGGTTATCCCTGGGCAAGAGCGCAAAGGACCACCAAGCAGTTCTCTTATGGCAAAAAAATTTACCCATAGTGATATAGAAGCTATAAAAAAAGAGATTGCAAATCTAAGAGGTGCGGCACCTGTTGGTTCAACTATGATACGCGCTGTTTATGGGAATCAAAACTATTCAACAACCATAGAGGGGAGCAATAACGACTATTTTATTGTCAAAGATTGGGTTTTTGCATCTGGCAGAAATTTCAACGAAACAGAACTCCGTAGCGGAAAAGCGGTTTGTGTAATAGGAGAGAGTGTTAAAAAAGAGCTTTATGGTGACCTTGACCCAATAGGAACATCTATGCGGCTGGAGAATTTTTCTTGTGAAGTTATCGGTCTTTTGGAGTCCAAGGGGGCTGCGATGTTTGGAATGGATCAAGATGATATAATTGTTGCTCCAATTAGAATGTTTCAACGCCGCATCAGCGGAAATCAGGATATATCAAGAATCATGCTCTCAGCTAATAGCTCAGAAAATATCGAGGATGTTAAAGCTTCAACTATTATGCTTATGCAAGAGCGTCGCCGCATCGGTTTAAACCAAGATAATGATTTTTTTGTACATGATATGCGAGAGATGGTTCAAACTCTCTCATCTACAACCAAAATGCTTACTATTTTACTCGGCGCTGTCGCTGCTATTAGCCTCTTGGTTGGAGGAATAGGAATTATGAACATTATGCTTGTCTCAGTTACAGAGCGAACTCGTGAAATAGGCATCCGACTAGCCATCGGTGCCCTTGAGAGAGAAGTTTTACTTCAGTTTTTAGTAGAGGCTGTAGTTCTCTCCTCACTTGGTGGAGTTATTGGGATAGTTTTGGGCATTAGTGTAGGTGTTGGAGCTACAATCTTTTTTGATCTTCCTCTCATTGTTAATACCTACATTATCATTATTGCCTTTTTGTTCTCTACATGTGTGGGAGTTGTTTTTGGTTACTTTCCTGCGCAAAAAGCAGCTCGATTAAACCCAATTGATGCACTCAGACATGAATAAAAGTATAAAAAAGTCAGATTTTTAAACAAAAATATAGAAATAGTTTTATTTTAGCTTGGCTTTAACTTAATTTTAATTATTTTTAAGCTAATATTCTGCACTAAATTTTTATGAGAAGGACTCATGCATGGCAAATCACAAGTCATCAATTAAGAGAATTCGCCAAACTATCGTTCGTAGCGAACGTAATCGTTTTTATAGAACTCGTCTTAAAAACATTGTAAAAGATGTTCGTTCTGCAATAACCGCAGGTAACAAAGAAGAAGCAGCCTCAGCAATGGGCGTAGCAAACAAACAAATTCAAAAATTTGTAAGCAAGGGTGTCTTGAAAAAAGAGACTGCTGCAAGAAAAATTAGCCGTCTGCACAGAGCTGTAAACGCTATATAAGGTTAACAGCATAAATGTTAGCCGATAAACTTACTCCGTTTATCAATCGTTATAATGAACTTGGCGAAATGCTAAGTTCACCCGACATAACTTCCGATATCAAAAGAATGACCACCCTCTCAAAAGAGAGATCCTCCCTTGAAAAAATCGTTGAAAAAGCACAAGAGTACAAATCTGTAATTTCTCAGATTAACGATACAAAAGAGATGCTTTATGATGCAGAGATGGCAGAGATGGCAAAAGAGGAACTCAAAGAGCTTGAGATACAAATCCCTATTTTAGAAAACGATATAAAACTTCTTCTTCTTCCAAAAGACCCAAATGACGATAGAAATATCATCGTTGAGCTTCGTGCTGGTGCTGGTGGAGATGAAGCAGCTATATTTGTTGGAAATCTTTTTGAAGCGTACACTCGTTATGCTGATTTAAAAGATTGGAAAGTTGAGATTTTGAGTTCTTCACCTTCTGATGCAGGTGGATACAAAGAGATTATTGCTCTTATTCGAGGGGAACAAGTTTATAGCAGATTGAAATATGAAGGTGGAACTCATAGAGTTCAGCGTGTTCCAGCAACTGAATCACAAGGACGTGTACACACCTCAGCAATTACTGTTGCAGTTATGCCTGAAGTTGATGACGTTGAGATACAGATAAATGAAAATGATTTAAAGATTGACGTTATGCGTTCATCTGGTTGTGGTGGGCAAAGTGTCAACACTACAGACTCTGCCGTTAGGATTACCCACTTGCCAACAGGTTTGGTAGTGACAAATCAAGACCAAAAATCACAACACAAAAATAAAGAAAAAGCTATGAAAGTCTTAAAAGCAAGACTTTATGATTTAGAGATGCAAGAAGCTATCGCAAAAGATAGCGCAAACCGCTCAGCTCAAGTCGGAACTGGCGATAGAAGTGGACGTATTAGAACATATAACTATCCGCAAAACCGCATGAGTGATCATAGAATTACACTAACACTATATAGATTGGCAGAAATTATGCAAGGCGGACTCATGGATGAGATTATTGAGCCGTTAATAGCTGACCACCAATCAAAAATAGTTGAAGCAGCTGGACTCTAAAGGGAGTCTATCTCTGCGCTAAAGATGCTTCTTACTCTACCTCTAAAAGTAATCGTTCTATCGTTTACTCCAAGATATAGGGTCTCGCCGCTAGTTGGATAGACTTCTATATCATTACCAACCACTTTTTCGCTATACGCTCTGTAAAAACACGCAGCCATACCAGTTCCACAAGCCAAAGTCTCATCTTCAACGCCACGCTCATAAGTTCTAACTCTTAAGTTTTTACCTTCTATAAAAGCTATATTTACATTCGCATTATATTTATCTCTAAGCTCTCTTGCTTCAGCAATATCGAACTTTGTTATATCTTTTGTAAAATAAACTAAATGAGGAACTCCAGTATCAAGAAGCCACCATGATTTGCCATTTTCTAAAATCTCTTTATCTATAATCTTTGGAGGAGTTAGTTCACTCAAAACCATATCTCCATCAACCACAGCTCCTATAATCCCAGCACCTGTTAAAAATTTCATTACATTTTGTGCCAACTCATTTACATAAGCATAGTGTGCACAAGCTCTTGAACCATTTCCACACATATTGGCTTCACTTCCATCAGAGTTGTAAAATTGCCACTCAAAATCAATCTTTGATTTATCTCCTCCAATCTCATTTTTACTCTTAGGAAGAAGCACGATAAGTCCATCTGCTCCTATGCCATTTTGTCTATGACATAGTTTTTTTGCAAGAAGGCTTCTATCTTTTTTAACAAATGTATGAAAAATTACAAAATCATTTCCGTTTGCACTATATTTTGTTACTCTCATTTTTTCTCCAAATATTTAGCTTTTATCTTCTCTACAAACTCTTCGCACTCACGTTGAAGATGTTTCAAGTCCCCAGAGTTGTCAATCACCCAAGTTGCTCTTTTTTTCTTCTCTTCTATATCCATTTGGGACTCTATACGTCTGAGTGATTCTTCTCTTGAGAAACCATTTCTTTTTATAAATCTCTCTAGCTGAAGCTCTTTTGGAACATATACAACAACACTCTCTTTTATATCATAAGCACCACTCTCAAAAAAAAGCGGAATAT
Organism: Sulfurimonas denitrificans DSM 1251; assembly: GCF_000012965.1. Taxonomy (NCBI): domain Bacteria; kingdom Pseudomonadati; phylum Campylobacterota; class Epsilonproteobacteria; order Campylobacterales; family Sulfurimonadaceae; genus Sulfurimonas; species Sulfurimonas denitrificans. The sequence continues at coordinate 2,133,149 of NC_007575.1, forward strand.
CTATGAGATATGGAAACATAAAACTATCCTGCTTTATACTTCTTTGCTCTATCTCTGCCCTTATTTTAGGGTGTAAAAAACTCTCTAACTTTTTTTTTGCAATATTATCTGAGAAAATCAAAGTTCCAAGTTTAGAGCGGTTTACACTCACACCATCAACAAACTCATCGCCAAAATTTTCCCTAACCCACAGAGATGAAGCATCAAGTATATCATGCGAAATTGCGTCTGCGTCTATAACTCTCATGCCATTTAGTGACAAAAGTGAAGCAACTGTGCTCTTTCCAGTAGCAATTCCTCCACTAAGAGCTATAGCATATTTAAATGCCATTAGTTTTTAATGATTCCCAAGTACTCTTTGCGAATGTAATTCCCCATAGCAAAAGAGGCTACATGAACATCACAGTTATAGTACTTAAGTCCATCAATCATATCTGCACGTTGCAAAATCAAATCTGCTGTTGGATGGTACTCTTTAGAAGCCAAAAGTGCTGTATTTGAGCCTCCTATACTGTATGGCATTATGATTTTAAAATATTTCCCGAGTATTTTCATTAAGCTCTTGTTTGCCTCAACGTTATCTAAAGATGGATGAGTAGTCACAAACTGAGCATCTTTTCTTAAAACTCTGTTTACATGTGAAAAAAATGCTTCATCGGGACTCATTTCTGAGATAACTACATCAAAACTAGCATCATTTAAAGAGCTTATTTCACCAAGTGAACAGTTTATTACTTTTAAGTTTGCCTCTTTATGTCTTGCAACTTCAGCACTAAGCGACTCTGGCTTATCGCTTATAATTAAAATATCTTTCGCCTCTTTAGAGGTACACAAAGGTACATGTACCATCATTTCATTGTAAATAAAATCTTTCATTCTTATAATTTCCTAAGTTGTTTTATGCGATTCTAACATATTAGAATTAAAATCTCTAATTTAACTTTGCTATCACATTTTTTCTCTATGCTAAAAATAAGCTATAGGTAAGTCTAAAAATGATAATATAATCACAATTTTCAAATCAAAGGGATTCTCATGGCTATATCAAGAAGAGATGTTCTAGCACTATCAAGCTTAGCGGTTGCATCTACGGCTCTTAATGCGAGTACGCAAAAAACAGATAAAAAAAATAGCTCTAAAACAGAGTATAAAGCGGCTCTGCCTGAGACAAAAAACTCAAGAGTTGTAGTAGTTGGTGGTGGATGGTCTGGTCTTTGTATAGCAAAATATACAAAAGTTTTCGCACCAAATGCTGATGTTATATTAGTTGAACAGAGACATGAATTTATCTCTTGTCCTGTTAGTAATTTATGGGTTGTTGATAAAGTAAAACTTGAATATTTAACTCACGATTATCTCAAAGCAGCACGAAAAAATAACTATACCTATTTCCATGCAACAGCGATTGATTTAGATAAAGAAAATCAGATACTAAAAACAAGTGAAGGAGATATCAAATATGACTATTTGGTATTTGCACCAGGTATTGAGTATGACTACTCTCGTTGGACAAAAGACATAGCTTTTGAAAATAGATTAAGACAAGAGTACCCAGCTGGATTTATTCCAGGCTCAGAGCATATGACACTTAAGAGTAAAGTTCTAAACTTTAAGGGTGGCAACTTTATACTAACAGTTCCTGCTGGAAACTACAGATGCCTTCCAGCTCCATATGAAAGAGCATGCGTTATAGCGGACTACTTTAAACAAAAAAAGCTTGATGCAAAAGTAGTGATTCTTGATGCAAATAATGCCATAACAATAAAAGAAAAAGGTTTCCAGTCAGCATTTAAAGAGCTTTATGCTGATTATATTGAGTATGTGCCAAATGGCATAATTACAAAAATAGATTTAGATAAAAAAGTTGTTTACACTGAGTTTGATGAGTATGCGTTTGAAGATGCTGCATTTTATCCTCAAGTTAGAGGTGCTAAGATTTTAGAGAGAGTCGGGCTTGCTAAAGACGCTAAGAACAAACAAGAAGCGCATATAAACCAACTAACTTATGAAGCACTTGATGCTAAAAATGTCTATATTGCAGGCGATTCTCGCCCCATGGGCTTTTCAAAGTCTGGAAACACTGCAAATTCAGAGGGAAAATATGTAGCCTCTTTAATAGCACAAAAGATTAACAAAACAGCAAAAATAAAATGGGAATCACCAACTACCACATGTTTTTCTGCTGTCTCAATAGCTCCAGAAAAAGCAATCTATATCTATACACAATACGCTTACGATAAAAACAGAGTATTTAGTTTTACAGATACCATAAGTGGTGAAGATTGGAAAGAACATGGCAAACAAAATGCTGACTCCCTCTATAACTGGGCAGACGCAATGTATGATGATATGTTTAACTAACACTTGTAGCTCTTATAAAAGAGATGTTTTTTCATCTCTTTGTCTATTCTCTTTTGATAAACCAATCTCTGATATAATCCTCGCTCTAAAATAAAAATATATAAAATGGAGTTAAAATGAATTTTGACAAAATTAGAAAAAACTGCAGAGTTATAAGAATAGTCCTTGGTCTTGCACTTATTGCTACTGGTTTTATTACGGGTAATGCTTGGTTTTACCTTGGCGTTCTTCCTTTAGTAGCTGGGATAGCGAACTTTTGTCCTCTTTGTATTATCACTAAAAAGTGTTCTATAGAATAAATTAACTCTCGCTTTAACTCTCATTAGATATAATTTCGCACTTTAAATATGGGAGCCATACATGAGCCAAATCAGCTACAAAGATGCTGGCGTCGACATTGACGCTGGTAATAGTTTCGTAGAAAACATCAAACCTTTAGTAAAATCAACAAAAATTCTAGGCGTTTTGGGTGGCATAGGCTCTTTTGCTGGGGCATTTGAACTCCCACAAGGTTTCAAAGAGCCTGTAATGCTTGCTGCTACTGATGGTGTTGGAACTAAACTAAAGCTAGCGATTGATTCAGGCATACACAACACAGTAGGAATAGACCTTGTTGCTATGTGTGTAAACGATCTTCTTTGTAACTTTGGAACTCCCTCTTTCTTCTTGGATTACTACGCAACTGGCAAATTGGATGTTAAAACTGCGACAAGCGTTGTAGCTGGTATTGCTGAGGGCTGTATTCGTGCAGAGTGCGCTCTCATTGGCGGAGAGACTGCAGAGATGCCAGGAATGTATTCTCATGATGATTATGATTTGGCTGGTTTTGCCGTTGGTGTTGCTGAGAAGTGTGAAATGGACAGAGTCTCAATGGTTAAAGCAGGATACAAACTTATAGCGCTCCCAAGCTCTGGGCTTCACTCAAATGGATTTTCTTTGGCTAGAAAAGTTTTATTTGAAAAGATGAACTTAAATTTCAATGATGATTTTAACGGAGAACCTCTTATACAAACACTTCTTGAACCTACAAAAATCTATGTAAAAACATTCAAAGCCTTAAAAGAGCATATTGTAGCCTTAGCACATATCACAGGAGGCGGTATAGTAGAAAACCTTCCACGAGTTCTGCCTGAGGGTTTAATGGCAGAGATAAAAAAAGAGTCTATTAGAGTACTTCCTATTTTTGAATTAATCGCTCAACATGTAGAGTCAGAAGAGATGTACAGAGCATTTAATATGGGAGTTGGAATGATTTTAGTTGTAAAAGAAGAAGACGTTGCTGTTGTTCTTTCTAAAACTGATGGTTATCTAATCGGAGAAATCAAAGAGGGGAAAAGAGAAGCTAAACTTATATAGTAAGCTGAACTACCTTTTCTATTTTTATCTCTCACGCATAATCGCTAGAGAATTTTAGGACACTCTCTGAAGCTTTGCCGCCAGAGAGTGCTAAACGCTATTTAAATGGCTTGTTTAAATCTTTTATAATATCACCAGGGATTGATGCAATTCCAGCAAATTGTCCCATACCCAAAAGAGGATAATTCATTGCTATATAATATTCAGCCTTAAGCATTGTAGCTTTTCCACCACTAACAACAATCGGCCAAGGCAGTAGCCCTGCATTTTCTCGACCAATTTTTGAAACAAATCTTTTTGTACCACGACCTATATCATAACCAACCAAAGTTGTATCATCAGAAATCTTTAACTCATAAGCAATAGCTTTACCTTTTTGATACTCTTTTAACTTTGCAAGCAAATCAGCATTTGTTCCCTCACCTAAAATCTCTGTATCCTCATAGTAAGGCATTCCTATAGTGAAGTGGTAGCCTGCGAGATCTTCAAATTTCATCTTATCTTTTGATGGAGTCAAATTTGGAAATATTTTTACAAGTTTCTCGCTTATTGCACTAAAAGTTGCATGATTATAATCGCCTTGCATATATGCTCTTCCAAAATAGACTGGATTTGTCAGAGAGATAGTTTTTGTCTCATCATCAATATAAAGTCTCATAACGGCTATATTTGCACGTCCTGGCTTTGCTGCTTCTTTTTTAAGAGAAGGACACGTAAAAATAATTGTGTTGCCATCTTTTACACTCTCGAAAGTATTTAATACTTCAAATCCACCACTGCTCAATTTTGCTTTAGCATCATCAACACTCATGTGAGCGCCCTGAAGATAAGTACTAACATCGCCTTTAGGCTCGTCACCTTTTGCTTTTAATTCAGCACCTTTATGGCCACAACCTACAAAAGTAAGAATTGCAAGACCTGCTAAAAAATTTAGTAACTTTTTCATATCTCTTTTGCTCCTAAACTAATCATTATACTTCTGATTTTTTCATCCATCTCTTTGATATACTTAATTTTTGCAGGATCTTTAATATGACCAAAAGTAATCCAGTTTTCAACACTTGGCATACCGACATGTAATACATTTTTACCTTTTTCAACGTACATGTACATTGAACATGGAGCAGATGCACCTAAATCTGTATGTTGCCAAACATTAAACACTGTATATGAAAAAGTAAAATGACAAAGTGAGTAAACCCAATAAGCATCATATCTGTCATTTTCTAAACTATTGTCAGCCCAATATTCAGCAAAATCTCTCTTTCCTGCTATGATATACTCTTCTTTCTCAAATGCCTTTTCAAACTTTTCCATAAAGTCAAATTTAGCATCTAAGATGTCACTGCCTCTATCAAAAGGAACTTCAAACTCCATCATTGTTTTGTCGTTAAGTTTATCTATCTCGACATACTTAACTTCTCCGCCCATACCCGCATCAGTTGCTTTACTTAAAGCATCTATGTAAGATGTAAACTGCTTTCTTACTTCAGGATCTTTCACCTTAGTAATATCTAGCATAGCTTCTGGGGTTAATGTGCCTACATAAGTTTTTGTTTCACTTTTTTTCTTGTAAATAAGATAGTTCAGCGGAGCAAAACCACCAAGAGAAGGCTCTTTCATAAGCAATTCTCGCATAGTTTCTTCATTTGAAATCGTAATAAATCCAAGATTATCTAAATTTTCAACATAGTCTTCTTTAAATTGAGGATTTGGTTTACCATCTTTCAACAATTTTGTACCATAAAAAAGTCTATAGTAGTACTCAATCCCAGGATGGACATCTTTTGGAGTAAATCCAGCATCTTCTAAATCAACTTCTAAAATTGCGTTGAACGCATCATTTCTCTCTTTAGCATCACCCTCTGAAACATTTAGCCTAATAGCCTGATAACTAAACGCCACACTTGAAGTCAGTGCCAATAAAAGTGTCGCTTTTATTAATGTGTTAAACATTTGATTCCTTTTTTTGCTTAAGTTTTTTTGTGATACTTTTATCACAAAATATAAAATATTATATCATACAAATCTGTGATTTTTCTGAAATATGTTTTTGATTTTTGTGTAAAAATAAAGTGCCACCGAGTTGGTGGGCACTTTAAATGAAGGGAGTAGTGTTCTTAGAATTTAAAGTCAAGCTGTGCAGTAACAGCTGATTGACTATGTTTTGTTTCAATAGTAGTTGCTGGACCACCTAAGCTATATGCATAATTCTCACTTGCCTCTGGTGAGTAAACATACGCTAAATCAAGTGATGTCATTTTGCTGAAACCATAGCTTGCACCAACAGTATAATGACTCTCAACTATTGCTGGGAAACCAAGAAGGTTAAATACATTTGATAATGAACCTGCCATTCCTTGATCTTTTATTGGGCTTTTTGCATGATTATAACCTGCACGTAGTGCCCAATTATCTTGAGCATATTGATAACCAACCATAATTACATTTTGATTATCCCATGCAAAATCTTTATACCCTTTTGCATCAGACCATTTAATTTGTTTATAATCTATTGCAAAAGTGTTACCGCTTACCTTATATGATGCACCAACTCCAATTTCTGCTGGTTGTTCTAAACTATCAGAACCTAAAAATCCAGTGAAATCTTTCATTGCTCTACTAATTTGTCCTTTGTATTCCATATCAATTTTTGATTTATACGAAGCACCAACTGTTAAGCCTGCTGTTTCGTATGCTACACCAACATTATAACCAAGACCAAAATCTTGTGCAACGCCTCTTGTAGTTGACATATTCGTACCAGGCGCAGCCATATACATTGCACTCATATCATAATTAATGTCTAATGAACCGTATTGAAGTATTGGAGCTATACCAAGACTAAATCCGTTTGCTTTATATGCTAATGGAACCACAAATTGCATTAACTGTAAATTTGTTACCATATTCATATTAGCCATACCGCCAGTAGCATCACGATAATCCGTTCCCATACCAGCTACCCCGTACATACCAATACCCCAGTAAAAATTATTAGATACTTTTTGGGCAATTGCAACTGAAGGAATTACTGAAAGATCAGCATCACTATTATGAAAACCTGATCCATCTCCCATATTAGTTTTTACATCTGGCATAAATATAGTACCACCGAAAGAAATTTCAGTTCCCTCTACATTAGTAATCATCGCAGGGTTTGTTAATGCTGATTCTGCACCATGGCTTACACCAATACCAACACCACCCATACCGATAGCTTTTGCACCAACACCTATCATAGTGTCACCATTTGTTGCGAATGCAGAAGTTGTACCCAAAGCTAATGCAGCTACTACTGCGAGTTTAATTGTTCTTTTCATTTTCTCTCCTACGAGTATTTTTTAGAATGCAAGCATTATAGGCGACTATTTTTTAACCGTTTCTTAAACAGAAAGTAAACAAGCATAAATTTATCTTAATAAAATAATTTAAAATAGCAACAATATAAGTTTTATATATAACTATAATCAATATCTTCTATAAAAAAGCTTTTTTCAGCATTAATATAACTTTTTCATATACTTAAAAGTTAATGAGCTAATAAATACTCTTTATCAAAATTTGTGATAAAATTATCATAATGTGTAGCTAAGTAACGTTTTTAATAATTTTAGAAGTTCTAAAATATAACTATATAAATAATAATATCTTTTTGAACAACTTTATTAAACGTTTTATTTCTTATTTATAATATATTCTAAGTCTTAACATAAAAATCTACATAAATATCCATCGGTTTTTTACAAAAATATTTTTACCTCTTTTGCTTCAATAACACCACTATTTGTATTTAAGCAACTCCTATTATTAGATAAAATTCATATCTCAGGCATAAGACTAGAACTATTATAGGTAAAAATTACAGAGCGGATTGATGAGTAAAAAAATATTATTAAGCTAGATTGATACACTTAATTATTGATATAAAATTGATAAATGGGAATTACTACATGTAAATACCTAATAAAATTAAAATCAACGAAGTGCTTTAGCAAAAAGAATTAAAGAATTAAAGAATTAAAGAATTAAAGAATTAAAGAATTAAAGAATTAAAACAGTAAATGAATAAAGTTTATAAAAGAGTTAGACTAGAATTAAAAAGTGGATTTGATTGAAGTTAAAGAAGTGTTGGTAAGTAGTAGAAATGATCAACTAGGCAGCGACCTACATTTCCAATCCTGCAAGGATCAGTATTATCAGCGATGAGAGGCTTAGCTTCTGGGTTCGGAATGGGACCAGGCGTTTCCCTCTCTCTATAGCCACCTAGACAATCACATTTAAATACACTGTTTTGTGTACTTAAAAGTAATTGTTCTTAAGTTAGAGTGAGTTTTATGCAATTAATGCATAAAATATCATTGTTAAAGTCAACATAACTAAATAACTACATCAGGTACCTATACACTAAGTAAGGTAGTGAACGAATTGTTATTCTATAAATAGAATGGTAAAAAAGACAAACGTACTATTAGTACTGGTCAGCTAAACAGATTACTCTGCGTACACACCCAGCCTATCAAGCTTGTAGTCTTCAAGCGTACTTCAGGGAGAGTTCATCTTGGAGTTGGCTTCCCGCTTAGATGCTTTCAGCGGTTATCTCATCCATGCGTAGCTACCCAGCGATGCTCTTGGCAGAACAACTGGTGCACCAGTGGCATGTCCAACCCGGTCCTCTCGTACTAGGGTCAGCTCTCCTCAACTCTCCTACGCCCACGGAAGATAGGGACCGAACTGTCTCACGACGTTCTGAACCCAGCTCGCGTACCGCTTTAAATGGCGAACAGCCATACCCTTGGGACCTGCTTCAGCCCCAGGATGCGATGAGCCGACATCGAGGTGCCAAACCTCCCCGTCGATGTGAGCTCTTGGGGGAGATCAGCCTGTTATCCCCGGCGTACCTTTTATCCTTTGAGCGATGGCCCTTCCACACAGAACCACCGGATCACTATGACCGTCTTTCGACTCTGTTTGAGTTGTATCTCTTACAGTCAGTCCGGCTTATGCCATTATACTCTACGAAGGATTTCCAACCCTTCTGAGCCGAACTTTGTAAGCCTCCGTTACTTTTTAGGAGGCGACCGCCCCAGTCAAACTACCCACCAGACATTGTCCTCGCACGAGATAATCGTACGGAGTTAGCTATCAGAATATTCAGGGGTGGTATCTCAAGGATGCCTCCGATACAACTAGCGTCATATCATCAATGGCTCCCACCTATCCTGCACATGAATATCCCAATAGCAATGTCAAGCTATAGTAAAGGTGCACGGGGTCTTTCCGTCTTTCCGCGGGTAGGAGGAATTTTCACCTCCACTACAATTTCACTGGATCCCTGGTTGAGACAGCTCCCATCTCGTTACGCCATTCATGCAGGTCGGTATTTAACCGACAAGGAATTTCGCTACCTTAGGACCGTTATAGTTACGGCCGCCGTTTACTTGTGCTTCATTTCAATGCTTCGCAGAGCTAACAAATCCATTTAACATTCAAGCACCGGGCAGGCGTCACACCCTATACATCCTCTTACGAGTTAGCAGAGTGCTGTGTTTTTGGTAAACAGTCGGGAGGGACACTTTGCTGCGACCCGTCGGCGCTTCATGGAGCAAGTCCATTAACGCTTAGGGCACACCTTATACCGAAGATACGGTGCTAGTTTGCAGAGTTCCTTAACCAGGGTTCATCCACGCGCCTTAGAATACTCATCTCACCCACCTGTGTCGGTTTACGGTACGGGCAACTGCTGTTCTCGTTTAGAGGCTTTTCTCGGCACGACAGTATCATTGATTCAAAGCGCTCTCCGAAGAGATTGCTCTGCCTGTAAGATCTCGGTCTAATGTAAGGCGGATTTGCCTACCTTACAACCTACGTCCTTCGACCCACTATTCCATCAGTGAGCTCAATTAACTCTATGCGTCCCCCCATCACTCAAGCGAACAACAGTCGGTATTGGAATATTAACCAATTTGCCATCGTCTACCCCTCTCGGACTCGACTTAGGTCCCGACTAACCCTACGATGACGAGCATCGCGTAGGAAACCTTGGGTTTACGGCGAAGGGAATTCTCATCCCTTTTATCGCTACTCATGCCTGCATGCTCACTTCCAGCCGCTCCACCACTCCTTGCCGGTATGGCTTCTACGCTGACTGGAACGCTCTCCTACCACTCACATAAATGTGAATCTAGAGCTTCGGTGCTTGTCTTAGCCCCGTTATATTTTCGGCGCAGAATCGCTAGACCAGTGAGCTGTTACGCTTTCTTTAAAAGATGGCTGCTTCTAAGCCAACCTCCTGGTTGTCACAGCAACTCCACATCCTTTTCCACTTAGACAAGACTTTGGGACCTTAGCTGCTAGTCTGGGTTGTTCCCCTCTTGACGACGGATTTTATCACCCACCGCCTGACTCCCGAGGTTACACATGAAGTATTCGGAGTTTGATAGGGTTTGGTACCGCGGTAAGCAGCCCTAGCCCTGTCAGTGCTCTACCCCTTCATGCTACTGCTCGAGGCTATACCTAAATATATTTCGGAGAGAACCAGCTATCACTGAGTTTGATTGGCCTTTCACCCCTATCCACAAGTCATCCCGAGACTTTTCAACGTCAATGGGTTCGGTCCTCCACTGGCTCTTACACCAGCTTCAACCTGCTCATGGATAGATCACTCAGTTTCGGGTCTGCAGCATCTGACTAATTCGCCCTATTAAGACTCGCTTTCGCTACGGCTTCTCGTTCGATTAACCTTGCCAGATACCACAACTCGCAGGCTCATTATGCAAAAGGCAGTCCGTCACACTTATAAATAATAGTGCTCCGAATGATTGTAAGCCATAGGTTTCAGGTTCTATTTCACTCTGCTCACCGCAGTTCTTTTCACCTTTCCCTCACGGTACTTGTTCGCTATCGGTCTAGTAGTAGTATTTAGGGTTGGAGGGTGGTCCCCCCATATTCAGTCAAGATAACACGTGTCCCGACCTACTCATTCCTTAGTCTAGTACCATATAAATGTTTTCGCTTACGGGAATATCACCCTCTTTGTTCACTCTTTCCAAAGTGTTTGGCTAACAAATATATTATCACTAAGTGCCCTAATCCCGTTTCGCTCGCCGCTACTATGGGAATCTCGTTTGATTTCTTTTCCTTCAGGTACTGAGATGTTTCACTTCCCTGAGTTCGCCCTCCCGTAGGAGTAACATGATTCGCACCATGCTGGGTTGCCCCATTCAGAAATCCCCGGATCAAAGCTTCTTGGCAGCTCCCCGAGGCTTATCGCAGCCTAGTACGTCTTTCATCGCCTCTACTAGCCAAGGCATCCACCTATGGCCCTTAATATCTTTTTTATTCTAATTTACTAAAGAAACTTTTTAGCTTACGCTAAAATCACTTCATTAGTTTTGCGTTCACTACCTTACTTAATGTAGGGCAGTATCCTGTTTAATTGTAGTTATTTTAGTTGATATAATTTATAAACTAATCTCTAAATATATTTACATATATCTAGCTATCTTTTTATAACTATATGTTGACTTTAACAATAATAATTTAATGAACTTTTTGGTGTAAAACCAAATCTAAATACTCTATTGAGTACTTGGATTTAGTTTTATTAAAATGTGAATGGTGGGTCTAAGAGGATTTGAACCTCTGACCTCACCCTTATCAGGGGTGCACTCTAACCAACTGAGCTATAGACCCATTTTCAATTTCAAATGAACAATGATCACTGAAAACTAAGCAAGTAAAAGACTAAAATAACTGTTTCTCTTGTGAGATTTTCTTGTATGTCAATTCAAATGAATGATTGACTCTACTCTAGAAAGGAGGTGATCCAACCGCAGGTTCTCCTACGGTTACCTTGTTACGACTTCACCCCAGTCGCTAATTCCACCGTAAGTGGTAGCCCCCCGAAGGTTAGCTTCCCAATTTCGGGTGAAATCAACTCCCATGGTGTGACGGGCGGTGAGTACAAGACCCGGGAACGTATTCACCGTAGCAATGCTGATCTACGATTACTAGTGATTCCAGCTTCATGCTCTCGAGTTGCAGAGAACAATCCGAACTGAGAGACGCTTTAAGTGATTGGCTCCACCTCGCGGTATTGCAACACTCTGTACGCCCCATTGTAGCACGTGTGTAGCCCTGGCCGTAAGGGCCATGATGACTTGACGTCGTCCTCACCTTCCTCCTCCTTGCGAAGGCAGTCTCCTTAGAGTGCCCAGCTTAACCTGCTGGCAACTAAGGACGAGGGTTGCGCTCGTTGCGGGACTTAACCCAACATCTCACGACACGAGCTGACGACAGCCGTGCAGCACCTGTTTTCAAGCTCCCCGAAGGGCACTCCGCTATCTCTAGCAGATTCTATCAATGTCAAGGCCAGGTAAGGTTTTTCGCGTATCTTCGAATTAAACCACATGCTCCACCACTTGTGCGGGTCCCCGTCTATTCCTTTGAGTTTTAATCTTGCGACCGTACTCCCCAGGCGGAACACTTAATCTGTTAAGTGCATCACCGCAATGACAAGCATCACGACGACTAGTGTTCATCGTTTAGGGCGTGGACTACCAGGGTATCTAATCCTGTTTGCTCCCCACGCTTTCACGCCTTAGCGTCAGTTATGTTCCAGAAGATCGCCTTCGCTTTAGGTATTCCTAGTGATATCTACGGATTTTACCCCTACACCACTAATTCCATCTTCCCCTCCCATACTCTAGGTTGCCAGTTTCAAGTGCAGTTCTACAGTTAAGCTGTAGGATTTCACACCTGACTTGACAACCCGCCTACGCGTCCTTTACGCCCAGTGATTCCGAGTAACGCTTGCACCCTCCGTATTACCGCGGCTGCTGGCACGGAGTTAGCCGGTGCTTATTCATGAGCTACCGTCATTTTCTTGACTCATAAAAGGAGTTTACACACCGAAATGCGTCATCCTCCACGCGGCGTTGCTGCATCAGAGTTTCCTCCATTGTGCAATATTCCTCACTGCTGCCTCCCGTAGGAGTCTGGTCCGTGTCTCAGTACCAGTGTGGCGGATCATCCTCTCAAACCCGCTACCCGTCATTGCCTTGGTAGTCTCTTACACTACCAACTAACTGATGGGATATAGTCTGATCTCAAAGCGAAAAAACATTTCCCTTTACAACTTTTGTTATAAAGGTATATCTAGTATTAATCACCGTTTCCAGTGGCTATCCCAGTCTTTGAGGTACATTAACTATATATTACTCACCCGTGCGCCACTCGTCAGCAAAGTAGCAAGCTACTTCCTGTTACCGTTCGACTTGCATGTGTTAAGCACGCCGCCAGCGTTCACTCTGAGCCAGGATCAAACTCTCCATAATTGGTTTGTTTAATCTTTGCCCAAGATTTAAAAATCATTGGCTTTATGTTGCCATCATGTAATTTAATACTTGATGGACTTTATTGTATAGTATCTATACTATTGGGTATCTCTAAATTAATAGAGACCAAATAGAATAGACGGTTGTTGTTATTTAGTTTTTATAAGTAAACTTACTCGACTTAAATAATAACTAGTTTTAGTTATTAAAGTCTATTTACTTGCTTAGTTTTCAATGATCTCAAACTACCGTTATAAGCCTCTACTTGAAGCCTAGATACCTAAACTTTAGGTCTCTGTGTTTGTGGATGGGAATTATAGACAAATCAATCTTAGTTGTCAATACTTTTTGCAACGAATTTAAAAAGTTTTTTGAGTTGTTTATTTTTTTGAATTATTTTGATTTTTTGACCATAAAAAAAGTATGTTGCTGTCTATTAACTCTTTATATATAAAATTCTTATAAATACAAATAATATAAATTTATTTTGTATTGCATATATAAAAGGAATAAATATGGGACTTTATAATCGTGACTACGCAAGAGAAAATGCATCTACTTACAGCTCTCATACTAAAAGTGACGCACAAATTGTATCTTTTGTAAAAGAGACTTACAAGCTTTTTGCTGCTTCAATGATGGCTGGTGCTGTTGGTGCTTATGTTGGTGTACCTATGGCTGGAACAATCGCAGCTAATTTTTTCCCTTTACTAATTTTAGAAATTGGGCTTTTAATAGGGTTACACTTTGTAAAACATAAACAAGGTATTAATCTTATGGTTATGTTTGGGTTTGTTTTCATGACTGGTTTAATGTTGGCTCCTCTTCTTTCACATACACTAGGAATGAGTGGTGGTGGAACAATTGTGGGGAATGCTTTTGCTATGACATCTTTAATATTTGGTGCTATGAGCTTTTACGCTATTAAAACAACAAAAGATTTTTCAGGATATGGTAAACCATTAATGATTGCTCTTGTTGTTATCGTACTTTTTTCAATAGTTAACTTATTTATGGGAAGCCCTTTAATTGCTATTCTTATCTCTGGGGCAGCTGTTGTTCTTTTTAGTATCCTAGTTACATATGACACTCAAAATATAATTAAAGGTGCTTATGAAACTCCAATTGATGGAGCAATTGCTCTTTACCTAGACTTTTTAAACATATTTACTTCTCTATTACATCTCTTTGGTATATTTGGAAAAGATGAATAATCAACTCTCACCCGAGCTTTATCGGGTGATTGATGCAAATATAAATCGCCTAAAAGAAGGCATTAGAGTTGTTGAAGATATTATGAGATATAAAGATAACAACAAAGAACTCTCACATAAACTAAAGAATCTGCGTCATATGGCAACTATACAAGAGAGCATAGAACTCTTAAAGAATCGTGATAGCATCAATGATGTACTTCGTCAAACAATCAAAAGCGAGATGAATCGTTCTAGCTTAAATGATATAATCATTGCTAACTTTAAAAGAGCTCAAGAGTCTGCAAGAGTCTTAGAAGAAATATATAAACTCCATAGCTCTCAATATAGTGAAAATTTTAAACATATACGGTATGAATTATATACTTTAGAAAAAGATATTCTTCTCTCTAATTAGAAGTAATTTTATAATTGATTTAAATGTTTAGAGTTGATTTTGATAAACGTACGTTCAGATTATACTATATAAAGAAGATGTGACTAGCTAGTTAAAGCTAGTCATTACAAATATTACTCAAGTCCCATGTCATACTCTAAGTATGCTCTAGAAACATTCACTGCATTTAAAAGATCGTACAACTCTTTATCTTTAAACTCTTCGAGAGGCACTTTTTCAACTATCTCTGTACTATCTACACCATCATCTATTGCTGCTAATATTCTCTCTTTAGTTAAAGTAAAATATTGTACAGCTTCATCAGTTGCAGTTTTATCAATAATAAATCCATGACCAGGAACTAAAGTTGTCCAATCTTTTGAATTTATAGTTTCAAGTGCAGCAAGTTGCCCTTCAACTGAACCATCTCTATTTGATGTAATTCTTCCATTCATAACAAGGTCACCTGCAAGGATAAGCTTATTGTCTGGCATATAAAGGAAGTAATCCTCTTCTGAATGTCCGTTACCTACTGAAACATACTCAAAATTCACACCATCCACTGTAAACTTTATAGGCTCTTTCTCTTCATACCACTTATCAACAGGAATAATCTTTGTGCCTCTGATTGCATTTTCTGCTAAAGTCATAAACATTCTCGTTTTATCACCAGCTTTATAATTCTTATTTATAGATTCAGGTCCTACAATTTCTGCACCATGAACTTCTTTATAATAATTATTTCCTAACCAATGATCATCGTGCTCATGACTTAAAATAACTTTTGTAACTGGAAGTTTTCCAGCTATTTTACTCATAGCTTCATATGCTTGTTTTGCATATATATATGATGGACCAGTATCCCACAATACATAGCCTGTATTGGATTTAATATAGCAAGAGTTAGACATATCTCCAGCATTCTCTTTTGTTGGAATTTCAAGAGCTCCAAAGAAACACCATACATTTTCACTTACTTGTTTTGGTTCTAGATTGTATTGATGTTCAGCGCTCAGTGTTGCAACAGGGGCCGCTGTTTCGGTTGTAGTTTTAGTCGTAGTTGTCTCAGATTTAGTTGTATCTGAAGAGCATGCACTTATAAATGGCATTAAGACAACAGCTGATATCATTAGTGGATTTATCATCTTTTTTAACATAAGAATTCCTTGTTTTAGTTTATTCTTGGAAGAATATAGCTCGTTTGTAAAAAAACAAACCAGCTATACTCTATATAATTAATTTTCTCCCCCTATAAAGAGGAGAATTAAAATTACTTGATAACTACTTTATCAGTTTCAGTAGCGCCTTTGTCATCGATTGTATCAATAACAAGCTCATCACCATCTTTTGCACCTTTAAAGTTGAACATAAAGTATGGGTCTTTTGACAAGAATGGACCAGTTGAAGCTTCCCATACAACTTTTCCACCTACTTTAGCAGTTACATGTGTAATGTAGCTTTCTGCTATTTTTTTTGTTGCAGCTTCTTCTTTACCAACCATTGGGCTAGAAAGTAAAAGTTTAACTTCTGTAACGTCTTTTTTCAATTTTGCTTTAATTTTCATAATAGTCCTTTTTTATTTAATTTTTTTATAGATATATTATTTGTGTGGTTGAATCAACCTCCACATCCACCAATTGAAACTTCTACTTTTTGCATAGCTGAATATAATTTGCCATCTTTGCCTTTTGCAACGATAGTAACATTAGCAGTTTTTCTCATTTTAATTTTGGTTTGAAGATCTACAACACCACCTTCGCCTAATTCAAAAACAACAACAGCACTTCTTGGGTTTGCATCTTGAAAAAGAGCTATAGTTGTAAGCTCTAGTTTTGAAATGATACCAATTGGCACAGCGCCACCGTTTTCAGCAAGCTTTGGTGCTTTAATTTCGATATCACCTTCAACTGTTGCTGATGTACCAAATAGAGCTTCAATAGCCTCTTTACTTGTAGCAGCTTCCCATGCTTTTGGAGCAGTTGCTCTAAAATCTGTAGCACTTAAGCTAGCAGGTAAAACTGAGGCAGCAGCAGCTACTGCACCCAAACTTAAAAATTTTCTTCTTTTCATTTCTTGTCCTTTATATTAATGTTAGTAGAGCCTAGCAAGTACTACTTACTAGATTCTACCATAAATTTAACAACATCTTTGACTTGGTCGTCACTTAAATCCATAGCGCCACCCTTTGGAGGCATACCGCCAATACCATTGATTGCATTGTTATTTACCATGTTTATACCTTGCTCTAATACGGTTGCCCAAGCATTCTTGTCTCCAAGCGCAGGTGCACCCATAGTGTCAGTTTTGTGGCAAACTGCACATGATTTTTCATATATCTTTTGAGCCTCTGACACTGGTCCACTTGCGCTTTCTGGTGGAAGATCTCTTAGAGTAGAGTAAGCAGGTACTACCGCAGTTATCTCGTTTCCTATTGTTGCTACACTCTCTTTTCCACAGTTAGTCATACAACGTACTCCAACTGCACCAAAGTTCTTAGGATCTTTGTAGAATGCTTTAACATTTTCTACACCATTTGGTCCATCAATATTTGGATAAAATCCATCACGATTTGGCATAACTATCTTTTTGAAGTTATCTTGATTTAACTCTTCAATATCTTCACCATCTATTTTAACACCATTTTCTTTTAGCAAGTAAGCCGTCATAGCATACATCTGATCTGGTGTATAACTTTTTGGGTTTGCATATGGCATTGCATCACGAATATACCAAATCAACGTACTAGCTTGTGGCCAATATGAACCAATTGTTCTATTTGGAGCATCTTTGCCAGGGCAAGTTCTTTGGTTTGATAATGATTTTAAAGAACCACCCGTTAGAGTTGGGTAACCTTTACCGCCTGCACCAAACTCACCATGACAAACAGCACAATCTTTATCATAAAGTGCTTCACCATCATCAACAGTACCGCTACCAACTGGTAAGCCCGTACCATCTGGCATAATATCTGTATCCCATGCTTTTAGCTCATTTGGAGTTGGTGTTCTACCAAAGTTTACACCAGTTGTAGCTTGGTCATTAACAGCATACGCAGCATACATACCATTTTCTCTTTTGTATGTAACACCACCATCAAGAGCGTCTTTTGTTGGATTATACATACCATTTGCTGCTGAGCTTACTTTTGCTGATGAGTTTCCAGCAGAAGCATTTGAACCTAAACAACCTGTGAAAAACAGAGCACTGCTTGCAACCACAGAAACCCCTAAAATAATTAATTTATTATTTAATTTAATCATAATCTACTCCCCTTACTTTGGACAATTGTCTGTTCTAACTTGAACATTATGAACTGAACCATCTTGTCTAACTTCCCAAGTACAAATTGAGTTTCTATGATAAACACCCTCTACCCCGATAATCTCTTTCTCTTGAGTTACTGATGGCTGAACATATCCAGCATCATCCATTGCACGAGATTGGAGCAATAGAGGTTTTCCTTCATATTTGTACATGTAAGAGAATCTTGTCCATGATTTTGGAAGAACTAATCCTTTTAGTTTTGCTTCAACATAGTTGTCTCCGCCATCAAAAGAGATATCTACTGCAGTAATAGTTCCATGTCCACTCCACGCAATACCTTCAATCTCTACCACATCACCTTTTTTAAGTTCTGTCCATGGTTTTTCAGGACATGGTTTTGTAATAATTGAGTTTACTTCTAACGGATAGAAATGTTGTATCGCTTTACCGCTTGCAGTAAGTACTGTATATTTAGAAGTCTCTTCTTTACAGTACCAAGGTTCTGCTCCAAATTCTAAACGCTTTAGCCACTTAACACATAAGTTTGCTTCCCAACCTGGTAGCATTAGACGAACAGGATAACCTTGCTCTGGTCTAAGTGCCTCACCATTTTGAGCCCAAACAACCATTGCATCATCTAAAACTTTTTCAACAGGAACTGTTCTGCTCATCTCTGAACCGTCAGATCCTTCAGCTAGCATCCACTTTGCAGTAGGTTTTAGACCGATTTCATCAAGAATAGTTTTAAGACGAACTCCCGTCCACTCAGCATTACTCATCATACCTTTTACAAATTGTAAAGAGTTAAATTGAGGACCTTTCCACTCAGCAGCACCATTGGCAGGGCACTCTAGAAAAAGAATTCTACTCTCAGCTGGATATTTTTTCAACTGTTCTAGAGTTAAAACGATTGGCTTATCAACCAGTCCATGAATCATTAATCTAAATTTATTTGGATCTACATGAGCCACACCATTGTGTGTTCTTGTAAAGTGCAAACCATTTGGAGTAATTATTCCCTCTGATTCATGAATAGGAGTCATTGACACCGCAGCATGCATATCTCCAGCTGAAGAAAGAAGACTTGAAGTTCTTCTTACAACGTTATGCTCATACTTTGATGGTATACCATATGGATGCTTATTAAGCTCATCACCTAATGATGTCCCCCACTCCACATGATGAACTATATTTTCATCGTCTGCTGACAATTTTACTGGTGCTAAAATATTAGCAGCGGCAATTGCACTCACAGAATACGCAGCAGTTTTTTTGAAGAAATCTCTTCTGCCAGACTGCTCTATATTTGTAGTAGTTTCTAAATTGTTTTCAGAAATATTACTCATTTATATCTACCTCCCTCTCTCTTTAATCTTGTAGATTTTGATAGTATGCAAAGCACACATGGTACAAATTCATATGCATATTACAAAATGCAAGACGGAGATTATATATGAAATTAAATTGAATTGTCAAGGCATCATACTAAAAATGTAATAATTTTATTACATTTTTATATTTATACACAATTAGTTACTTTTATGAGATTTTTAGCACTATTTACAGCGCTATTTTATATAACAAAAAATATGATACCATTTCGAACAAATAACTGAGGGTACTTTGAATGTTAAGCAAAAAAGTTGGGAAAGTATTACATCTTTTTATATCAAAATCGGGAATATCTCAAAGATTTGAGCAAGAGAAGATAACCTTAGATAAGCTTGGCGTAAATGAAGATAAATTTTATACCAAAAACCCTCAAAGATCAGTTTTAATCTCTTCAATAGACAGTTACACTCTTCTTAAAAACTATAATATAGAAATCCCTTTTGGCTATTTAGGCGAAAATATCTTGCTTGATTACAATCCTTATGCTCTTGAGGTAGGAACTCTGCTAAAAATCGGAGGCTCTACTTTAGAGATTACTCAGCACTGCACCATCTGTAATCATCTCGCTGTTATAGATGTAAAAATTCCTACTCTCTTAAAAAATGATAGAGGAATTTTTGCAAGAGTTGTTGAAGATGGAGATATAGAAATGGCAGATGAAGTTTATCTCTTAGATGTATAGATAAAAGCTACTTCAAACTCTAGATAATTTAGTGGATAATCTCTTAAGAGTTTTTTGCTCTCTTTATAGTTTAATACTTTTCTAGACCCACTTACACCACTTTTTTTAATATACTTAAAAATATCTCTTGTTGATTCAAATTCTAGTTTATAGTTTTGTACTTCAAAATTTGCATCAAAATATTTTTCTTGAAGCTCTTTAATCTCATTAGCGCTCTTAAGTATTGAGCTAATTGAGGCTGTTTCATTTATGCTCTTAAAAGTTCCAGCTGTAAAAATAGCTAAGGCTATAGGTGCCTTTAGCCCTTTTATCTTACTAAAAATCCTCTCTAAATCATCTGCCCACTGCAGAGCTGATGCTGAGAAAACAAAATCAAAACTACATGTAAGCATATTATCAAAGAGTTCATCTTTGTTAAAGTCCGTATATAGAAGCTCTATTTTTGGAGATTTTGGATGCAACTCTAGCATCCCTTTTGCAAAATCAACTCCACAAAAAAACTCATAATCCCAATCTATTGCGCTAAGAAGTGCTCCGCTTCCACATCCGATGTCTAAAATCTTTTTGGGTTTTGACTCTACATGTAAGAGAAGTTTCTCTATAACTATATTTTGAATAATGTTATAACTTCCATACTCTAGAGCATGTTTGGAAAATTCGGAGCTTATATTCATTTTCTGTTTATAATTAAAGAGAGTATAAATATAAAAAGCACGCACACAACTATTGTTGCACCTGAGGGAAGTGAGAAATAAAACGACAGAGTCATTCCAGCGACTACGCTAAAGAGAGCAATTACAAGAGAGAGCAGAACTGTCTTTAAAAATCCTACTCTAAATTGAAGAGCGGCGATAGTCGGAATAATCATCAGCGCACTGATAAGAAGACTTCCAACAATCCTAATTGAGAGTGCAATAATAATTGCTACAACACTAACAAGTAAAAAATTTAGAAAATTCACTTTTACACCACTTGTTTTTGCAACCTCTTCATCATAAGCGATAAAATAGAATTCTTTTGAGAAAAGCAAAAGAGTGACCAAGGAGATAGCTCCAAAGATGGATATTACAACTATATCTTCACTGCTAACCGAGAGAATCGAGCCAAATAAGTATGAAAACAGAGAGTTATTAAAAGCTCCTCCAAGCGAGACAATTATTATGGCAAGGGAGAGTGAGCCAGAGAGTAAAATAGCAAGAATTGCATCACTGTAAATAGAAAATGCACTTCTTAAGTACTCAATGAGCCAAGCTGAAAAGAGTGCAAAAAGCACAGCCATCCAAAGAGGATTGTACTCCGCTACAAGCCCAATAGCAACTCCCAAAAGAGCTGAATGAGCTAATGTTTCACCAATTAACGAGTAGCGTCTCAACACTATAAAAGTACCACTAATCGAAGCTAAGATAGCAATAATAATCCCCGCTATAAAAGCTCTTTGCATAAAATCATACTCAAACATCTCAAACATCTTAGTGCTCATGCTTATGATTATGAAGCAGATGTGCATCAATTCCATAAAGAGAACTCATCTCTTCACAGCTAAGCGTCTGTTTTGGGTTATTGCAGATAATAGCTTTTTGGTTTATAGTAAAGAGCCTTGCTATATCATCTGCTATTACACCTATATCATGTGTTATAAAAACTATGGTAATCCCATCTTCTTTGTTTAACTTACTCAAAAGCGCATAGAATCTTTTTTGTGAAGCTACATCAACACCTGTGTTTGGCTCATCTAAAATCAATATCTCTGGTTTTGAAGCAAGAGCACGTGCAATCATTACTCGCTGTCTCTGCCCACCAGAGAGAGTTCCTACCATTTTTTCAGCCAAATCTAAAATATCCATCTTCGCCATTGCATCGTGAACTAACTCTTTATCCTCTTTGCTAAGTGGTGAGAAGAGTTTTCTTTGAGAAGTTCTGCCCATATTTACAATATCTAATACACTTGCAGGAAAAGAGCTATCTACATGTGAAGCACGTTGTGGAACATAGCCTATTTTATGCCACTCTTTAAAGTCTGTTAGTTTTTTCCCATAAATTTTTACTTCGCCACTTGTAGGAGTTTCAAGTCCTAAGAGCATTCTTATTAGAGTTGTTTTGCCTCCTCCATTTGGTCCAATTATGGCTATATACTCTGAGGAGAAAATTTCAAAAGAGATATTTGATAGGATTGTCTGCTCTTTTACAACAAAACTCAAATTTTTTATATCAAAAATTGGAACGCTAAATTTCATTTGCACTCAAGAGCGGTAGATATCTTCTCTAAGTTTATTCTCATAATATCTTCATATCCAAGATTTTGTTTCGCTTCATCAGCTGTTATATTGCCAAGAGGTTGAAGAACATCTGCATTTACATTTGCCTCTTTTGCAATAGCTTTTATAGCTTTTTGGCTTGCAAATTTCTCAAAAAAGATAACTTTTACTTTATGCTCTTTTATAAATTTTATCAGCTTTATCATATCTTTTGCGCTCGGTTCTGCTTCTGGTGAGAGCCCGCTTAGGGCTTGCGTGTAAAAATTATATCTATTTGCAAGGTATGAAAAAGCGTTATGATTTACAATAATAGTATCTAGTTTACACTCTTTTAAATTAGCTCTATATGAAGCATCTAAGTTTTGAAGCATTGCTACATAAGTGTCTCCATTTTTTATATATAAATCTCTGTTTTTTGGGAAAAGAGAAATTAGCTCTTTTACTATCTGCTGTGTTGCTAATATCATATTTTGTGGGTCTTGCCAGTAGTGCGGATCAGCTCCATGTTCTGAGTGGTTATGTCCATGTTTATCATGCTCATCATGCAAAAGCTCTCTTAGCTCTACAAAATTGCTGATGTCAAGCGCTCTGTTTTTAAACTCAAAACCTTTTATCCACGGTTCCAACCCAGCACCACTATATAAAACAAGAGCACTTTTTGATATTTTTGCCATCTGTTTTGGAGATGGCTCATAACTATGTGCATCTACTCCAAAAGGCATAATCATAAAGACTTCGGCACTATCTGCTGCAATATTTTTTGCTATATCATAGAGCGAAAATGTACTAGCTGCAATAGTTGGCTTTTGATTTATTTCATCTGCTTGAAGTGGCATTAAGAAGATTACTGCTGAGAATAGTGTTGTTAAAATTGTCTCTCTTAAATTCATAAATATCCCTAAAAATTTTTGAAATTATAGCTTATTTTACAAAAATTAATTTTTTTGGGTATAATTCGCCACTTTTAACATAGGGACAATCCCCTACAAGGATATATAATGACAACTAGTTTTTTACTTATTGTTCAAATAGTTTTAGTTGTAATGCTAGTTATTGCGGTACTTTTACAAAAAAGCTCAAGCATCGGTCTTGGCGCATACAGCGGTTCAAATGAGTCCGTTTTCGGAGCAAAAGGACCTGCTAGTTTTTTAGCAAAAACAACTTTTGCGATAGGCTTTTTATTTGTGATAAATACAATAGCTTTAGGCTACATGTACTCATCGGCTGCTACGGATTCTATTGTTGATAATATTACTCCAAGTACAGACATAGCAGCTCCTTCAGCTACTGTTTCTGTTGTTCCTGCCGTAGAGACTAAGGTTGTAGCTCCAACTCAAGAAGCTGCTCCTGTACAACAGAGCACTCAAGAACAAAACAATACATCTTCTACAAAACAGTAGTTGCCCACAAGGCAACTACAGCCTTGTGAATTCTTTTTTAAAATATTTCTCGCTACAATAACGCCACTATTTTTTACATGACAAAGGAACAATATGCTAAACGAATTATTCAACGAGTGTGAGACAAAAATGAAATCAAGCGTAAATCATATGCTTAGAGACTTCAAAACACTTAGAACAGGAAAGGTTACAACATCTGTTTTGGATAATGTTAAAATTGACTATTATGGAACTTTGACTGCTCTTGATCAAGTTGGCTCTATTTTAGTAGCAGATGCAACTACAATTATTATAAATCCTTGGGAGAAAAATCTTCTAAACATTATTGATAGTGCTATCTCAAAAGCGAATATTGGAGCTACTCCAAACAATGACGGAAGCCAAATCAAACTTTTCTTTCCAGCTATGACAGTTGAGCAGAGACAAGAGTCTGTTAAGCAGATGAAAGGCATGGGAGAACATGCAAAAGTTGCTGTTAGGAATGATAGAAAAAATGCCAACGACAAAATAAAAAAATCTGAAAAAGATAAAGAGATAACAGCGGATGAGTCAAAATCTGCACAAGATAATATACAAAAAATAACTGATAAATATATCTCCGAAATAGACTCTATTTTAAAAACAAAAGAAGCAGAAATACTAAAGGTATAATCAGATGAATGTTAAAAAAATCTACATGGACGCAGACGCTCTTTTAGAGGGACATTTTAAGTTAAGCAGTGGAAATCATTCACAGTTTTATCTTCAATCTGCTAAAGTTTTAGAAGACCCAAAAACAGCCAAACTTTTAGCAGATGCTCTAGCTCTTCAGATAAAAGAGAGCGCTTTAGAGATAGACACGGTTTGTGCTCCTGCACTTGGTGGCTTAATAGCTGGTTTTGCACTAGCTAGCGCACTTGATGTCCGCTCTATTTTTGCTGAGAGAGTTGATGGAGTGATGAATCTTCGCCGTGGTTTTGAGATAAAGAAGGGCGAGAGAGTTCTAATGTGTGAAGACATTATCACAACTGGCGGTTCTGCTATGGAAGCGGCTGAAGTTGTGAAGAGTCTTGGGGGGGAGATTGTAGGTGTGGCAGCACTTGCAAATCGTGGTTTTTGTAAGCGTCAAAACAGTGATGTTACAACAAAACCCAACTGTAAACTTCCTCAAGATATTCCATTTTTTGCACTTGATGATTTTACATTTGAGATGTATGCTCCTGAGGAGTGCCCAATGTGCAAATCAGGAAGCGAAGCTATCAAACCTGGCTCAAGAGGAAACTAAAGAGCATTCTAAAAGGCACATTTTTTGAAACTATTTATACTCTCTCTTCTTTTTGTGATTAATGTTTTAAACTTAAGCGCATCACAAAATCCCATTGATGATGAGACGCTCAAGAAGATGATTGGCAAAATGTTAATTATTGGTTTTGAAGATGAATATATTGATGAAAATAGTAAAATAGTCTCCCTCATCAACCGCTATGAACTTGGCGGTGTTATCCTATTTGACCGCTTTTATAATGATAAAACAAAAATAAAAAATATCAGCTCTGCTAAACAGCTCAAGCAATTAACCCTTAAGCTACAATCTTTTGCAAAAAAACCTCTTTTAATCAGCGTTGATCAAGAGGGTGGACGAGTTGCAAGACTAAAACCAAAGTATGGTTTTGAAGCAACACCTTCAGCTAAAGCTGTCTCACAAAATGATGAGTATATGAGTAAGCATATCTATAACGCTCTAGCTAAAACATTAAGACAAAACGGCATAAATTGTAACTTTGCACCTGTTGTAGATTTAGCGCTAAACCCCAATAACAAAGTAATATATGGTTTAAATCGCTCTTATGGAGCAGCAAGCAGTGAAGTTATAAAGTATGCCAAGATATTTATGGATTCACTTGAAAATGAGGGCGTTGTTAGTGTTTTAAAACATTTTCCAGGACATGGTTCATCACTTGGTGATTCACATGAGGGCTATGTTGATATTAGCAAAACTTGGAGCGAAGCGGAGCTTGAGCCATATAGGGAACTGATAAAATCTAGCAAAGTTCCAATGATTATGAGCGCTCATGTCTATAACTCAAAACTCGATGAAAAATATCCTGCCACTCTTTCATATAATGTAAATACAAAATTATTAAGACAAGAGCTTGGATTTAAGGGTATCTTAGTGAGTGATGATTTACAGATGAAAGCTATTTTATCCCACTATAGCCTAGAAGAAATTGTTGCATTGTCCATAAATTCTGGTGTTGACATGCTGCTTTTTGCAAATCAGTTAACCACACAAGATATTGACGCTCTTGTTGATGTTATATTTCAAGAGATAAAAAATGGCAATATCCCAATGGATAGAATAGAAGAGTCAAATGCAAGAATTGAGCAACTTTATAAAACTTACAAGTTTAAATAATGCAAAGTGCATTTTCATCCCTTGATTGGTTTGTTTTTGGCTTATATTTTTTAATTTTAGCTCTTAGCTCTTTTGTTTTAGGCAAAACCAAAATAAGCTCTTCAAGAGAGTTTTTTCTCTCTCCAAAAGCAGTTCCAATGTATGCCGTAGCACTTTCTGTCCTTGCTACTTCACAATCAGCCGCAACATTTTTGGGCGTGCCTGAGCTCTCTTATAATGGCAATTTTACCTTTATTGGGTTTTACTTCTCAGCTCTTTTAGCAGTAATTTTTATAGCTTATGTTCTTATCCCAAAATATTATGAGATGCGCGCACTCACAGTTTACGAACTCCTAGAGTCAAGATATGGTAAAAGTGCAAAACAGCAAGCTGGTGTTATGTTTTTGATAGGGCGAATACTTGCTAGCGGAGCAAGGCTTTACATTGGTGCTTTAGCTATCTCTATGATTTTATTTAGCGATATCCTTTTTCTACATGTAGCAATTTCGATTGTCATTTTGATGCTTGGAGCGCTTAGCTATACCTACTTTGGAGGTGTCCGTTCAGTTATCTTAAGTGATGTAATTCAATCATTCGTTTACATAAGTGCAGGAGTTGGAGTTGCAATTTATCTCTATCTCTCGTTAGAAAACATTGAAATATTTAAAACACTTAGCGAGGCTGGAAAATTAAAGTTTTTAGATACATCACTTGATGGAAATTTTAACATTGTTGCACTTCTTAGCGGATGGCTTCTTTTAAATATTGCAGCTTTTGGACTTGATCAAGATATGACACAAAGGGTCCTTACATGTAAGAGCAAGGATGAAGCAGCAAAGGCGCTTATCATCTCAATACTCCTTACCATTCCCGTTGTACTTCTATTTCTAACTATCGGCGCATTTCTTTATCTTTTTTATATGCAAAGCAGTGTAACTCAGAGTTTTGATGGCGAAAATATTACAATTTTTATGTACTATATATTAAATGAGATGCCAGATGGGCTTAGAGGCTTGGTTACAGTTGGAGCAATTGCCGCAGCACTCTCAAGTGCAAATTCAGTTTTAGGCGCTATGGCATCTGTTGGTATTGAAGATTTATACAGACCTTGGAAATTAGTGCGTGGTGAAGTAGATGAGGAGCATTTTATAAAAGCTTCAAGAGTAGCTGTGCTTATTTTTGCACTTCTTTTATCATTGATGGCGATGATTAGTTACTTTTGGCAACGCTATAGTGACCTCTCGCTTATTAGCTTCGCACTTGGGGTTATGTCATTTGCTTACACTGGTCTTTTGGGTGTATATTTCTCTGCAATTTTTACTTCACGTGGAAACAGAACAACTGTTCTCTTTGCTCTAATCGGCGGTTTTTTAACTGTTTTAGCGCTTCAACCATATATCTTTGGCGTAACAATAGGCTTTGCCTCTATGATGGTTATAGGTACTCTTGTCTCTTTTTTAATTATGCAACTTGGAGTTAGTCGTGAGTGAGTTTTATATAGGTGTTATGTCTGGGACTAGTCTTGATGGAATCGATTTAGCTCTTTGTGAGATAGAAGATGATGCTTTTGAGCTTCTTTTATGCGCTTCTTACCCTTTTGATGCAGAGTTAAAGAGCGATATTTTAAATGCTATAAATGCGCAAACAACGCTTAAAAACATTGGCGAAATAGATATTCGTTTAGGCAAAATGTATGCTGATGCGTTAGAGAAATTTATTGAAGAAAATAGCCTTAAGAGAGTTAAAATAAGAGCTATCGGTCTGCATGGGCAAACACTTTGGCATGAGCCAGAGAGCCAAAATCCTTTCTCCATGCAGTTAGGAAATGCCAACATACTAACAGCTAGGCTTGGCATCTGCGTAGTGAGTGATTTTAGGCAAAAAGATATAGCTCTTGGAGGTCAAGGGGCACCATTTACTCCCGCTTTTCATGAATTTTTATTCTCTAAATTAAGTGGGAATGTAGCTGTTTTAAATATTGGTGGAATGGCGAACATTACGCTTCTTAGAGAGATGCTTAGCGGTTATGATACTGGATGCGGAAATGTACTTATGGATTACTGGATTTCTAAATATAACGGCTCCCCATACGACAAAGATGGAGAGTGGGCAAAATCAGGAACTCCAAACAGAGAACTCTTAAGAGAGTTTTTAAAGGAGCCTTACTTTTTAAAGAGTCCCCCAAAGAGTACTGGGCGTGAGCTTTTTGGCGAAAAATGGCTGAAAAAACAGTTGAGTGAATTTGCTAAAAAAAATCAAAACTGCTCATACTTAAAAGCAAGAGATATTCAAGCTACACTCCTTGAGTTGAGTGTTCAAAGTATTGCAAATGAGATAAAAAAAAGTGATACAACTCTGCTAATAGTCTGCGGTGGAGGTATAAACAACCGCTATCTTATGGAACGCTTGCAAGAGGAGCTAGGAGATATAAAGATAGCTTCAAGTGACGAATATGGCGTAAGTAGCGAATTTATGGAGGCTATGGCATTTGCTTGGCTCGCACATGAGAGAATCCATAAAAAATGTGTTAAAATTTCATCTGTTAGCGGAGCGTTAAGAGACTCAATTTTAGGTGCTATTTATGAATAAATTACAAGAGTGGTTAGGTGAAACGTCGTTTAAAAACTACACTATTGAGAGTGCATTGGCTGATGCCAGTTTTAGAAAATATTATCGGCTCAGAAATGGGGACAAAACAGCCATTTTGATGGACTCTTCTTCAGAGAAAAACTCTCTTAAATCTTTTATACATGTAACAACAAAACTGATAAATGCTGATGTTTGTGCACCAAAGATT
Organism: Sulfurimonas denitrificans DSM 1251; assembly: GCF_000012965.1. Classification (NCBI taxonomy): domain Bacteria; kingdom Pseudomonadati; phylum Campylobacterota; class Epsilonproteobacteria; order Campylobacterales; family Sulfurimonadaceae; genus Sulfurimonas; species Sulfurimonas denitrificans. The sequence goes on from NC_007575.1 coordinate 2,161,958, forward strand.
TTTGAACAAAACCAAGAAGATGGCTTTCTAATCTTAGAAGATTTTGGAACAACACACTACTTAGATATTTTAAATAATCAAAATTATAAAGCATTCTACACAAAAGCAATCAATACAATTTTAAAGATGCAAAAAGCTGATACCTCATCACTTCCTCTTTATGATAAAGATTTCCTTCATTTTGAGATGGATTTGATGCAGGAGTGGTATTTGGAAAAACTCCTAAAATTAAAAATAGGTGAATCTCAAATAAAACTTCTCAAAAAAACCCTAGACTCTATAAGCAGTGTTGTCTTAGAGCAACCTCAAGGAGTTTTTGTACATCGTGATTTTCACTCTAGAAACATTATGCTAAAGAGCGATAAAAAAATCGGAATCATAGATTATCAAGACGCTATGAGTGGCGCTGTTACTTATGACTTAGCATCTCTGCTCAAAGATTGTTATGTTGCTTATGATAGAAAAGAGATAAAAAAGCTAGCCTTAGAGTTTCGTGATAAAAAAGGTATTAAAGTAGATGATGAGACTTTTATAAAGTGGTTTGATTTTATGGGAATGCAGCGACATATAAAAGTACTTGGAGTCTTCTCACGTCTTAGTATTCGTGATAAGAAAAATGGCTATTTAAAAAATATACCACTGACTCTAAAGTACCTCATCGATACAGCACAGAGGTATGAGCAGACAAAAGAGTTTGCTTCATTTTTAAACTCTCTTAAATGAAAGCGATGATTTTAGCTGCAGGACGTGGCGAGAGAATGCGTCCTCTTACAGATAAAATACCAAAACCACTCATTGAAATTCACTCTAAAGCACTTATAGTTTGGCATATAGAAAAGCTCTCCTATCTTGGGTTTAGTGAGATTGTTATAAACATAGCATATCTTGGAGATAAAATCATCTCATTTTTAGGAGATGGCTCTAAATGGGGAGTTAGTCTGCTCTACTCTGATGAGAGAGAAAGCGGAACACTTGAGAGCGCTGGTGGAATCATAAAAGCACTACCTTTGCTGGGAAATGACACTTTTTTAGTTGTAAATGGTGATATTTGGTCTGATTATGAATTTGAGAGCGATTTTGATTTAGGAGATGATTTAGCACATCTTATCTTAGTCCCAAACCCGCAACATAACCATCTTGGAGATTTTGGGCTTGATAAAAATAGAGCCTCAAATAATGCAAATATAAAATATACTTTCTCTGGCATAGGATATTACAGTCCGAAACTCTTTAACACTCTTGAGCTAGCAAAACTCCCTTTAGCACCTATTCTTCGCCAAAATATTGATAAAAACAGGGTAAGTGCCTCTTTGTATGAGGGGAAATGGCATGATATAGGTACGCCACAAAGATTACATACTGCAGAGACTACTTCTGTATAAACTGTCCGCACCCTTTTACTTCAGTGCCTTTGAATGTTTTATATTCTTTGTTACCATCTAAATAGGATTGAAATCTAGCGCACTCCTTGCTTTTTAGACATATCTCGTTGTTACAAGCTTTATCTACTTCCATCTCTACTCCTGCGTTTTGTTTTTTAAAGTCCGCTATTATACTAAAAGTAAAAAAAACAGAGGTTTATATTTCATGAGAAAACTATTTTTTATCCTTATACTTCCCTTTCTTCTTCTTGCAAAGAGTGATAACTGTACATTTAAAAACAGTGATTATGAAGATATTTGCAAAAAAGCTGTAAATAACGGTGTGTCTTATGAGTATGCAAATAATTTTCTACTCTCATACTTTAAAACAAAAAAATTTGATGAAGTAAGCTACAAATACTTACAACCACAATACATTGCACAACATAAAAAAAATGAGAAAAAGGCAAATAATACACTTGTAAAATATGTCTCTGAAATGGTTGTGCATCTAAGAGAGTATAAGGAAGTGTATGATTTTGTAGAAAAAGAGTATGGGGTAAACCGCGAAATAATTACTGCTATTTTAATCAAAGAGACAAGACTTGGAAAAATCAAACCCTCTCATGACGCTTTTATCGTCTTTAACACTTTAGTTTTAAGAGTAAAGCCAAATTCACAAAGAGAAAAATGGCTCTTAGAGATGGGAAAAACAAACATGATATCTATTATTATTCACTGCTATAAAAGAGGCGTTGCACCCCTAGAGTGCAATCTTCCAAGCTCTTATGCTGGAGCTATTGGGATTCCACAATTTATGCCAAATAGTTTTGTCTATGCAAAAGGGTATAAAACAGAGATTGGGGATTTGACAAAAATGGAGGATTCTATCGTATCTGTTGCAAATTTTTTAAATCAAAAAGCAGAGTTTACGTCTCTCTTAGATTGGAATAAAGTTCCAGACATAGTTTCAATAGAGTCTAAATGGTACGATTTTGAGTTTGAAAATAGTGATGCCTCATTTGTATATGCAAGCAATAAGAAAGGGGATAAGCTCTACAAATGTTTTACATGTGATAATGAAGAGCTTGACTACTTAAGAGATTACACAAAAAAAATCATGAGCTACAACAACTCATCAAATTATGCCATCGGGGTAATGCGTTTAGCTTATGAAGCACAGCGAGAGCTACTGCTTAGTAAAAACCAATAGCTCTTAGTGGTGGTTACTTTTTCTTAAGAAAAATTCTACACCAACCCTCTGGGCTAACTACCCCCTCGACCATCTTACACTCGCTACTCTCTGCAAGGAAATAGACACAATCGACACATTTCTTTCCATCTAGTGGCGTATCTTGATACTTAAATGTCGCTTTTGGCACTTTTGCATAAAGAGGGGTTGTACTCCATGTTACTAAACCCAGCATTGCCATGTACTTTAAAAAAACTCTTCGTGATGAAACTTTCATAACACTCTCCTTTGTAAAGCAATTAAAACTAAAAGATAATATTCCTATTGCTCTTAAGAAATAATAATTTTTTATATTTAGCTAAATGCTAAAAGATTTGCACAATCAGTGTATGAGATTGTTTTGGCTCTATAACTCTGGCATCATCAAATGCATTTGCGGACTCTATACAAACAAAATATTTGTAAGCGTCCTCTTTCATAGCGCTCATCCTTAAGGTTTTTTCTATCCATGGATTCCAGATAACAGCAGAAGATGAGTTTTTGTTTTTTATATTTATCTCTCTATTTTTATCTCTTAACACTATCTTTTCATCAATCTCTTGATAAACTCTATCGACCTCTTCTTCAAAATAGATATTGCCTCCTTGAACCTCTTTTTGCCACGAGAGCGCATCAAGGTATGGTTTTTTATCTAAGCCACTTATAGTAACTTCAGAGATATGTGAAACACTGAAGTATGTGTGAAGAGCTTGAGATATTTTAAAAGCCTTATCATCCAAGTTTGTAGTTTTTAACTCCATCTTTAACTCTTTGGAAATTGTGATTTGAAGCTCTAAGAGAAACTTATAGTTCCAAATTTTGAGTGTTTGTTCACTGTTAGTTAGTCTAAAGAGAAGAGTAGTTTTACTCTCATTTACCTCATTAGCACCTACAAACTCCCACATACTAGTTCTTGCAAAACCATGTTGTGGTAAATTTTTATCCTCATTAAATCCAAACCATGGCCAACACACAGGAACACCACCGCGAATTGCCCGACCTTGTTCAAAATCGCTAATTTCGCTAAGCCATAAAATAGCCTCTTCTCCAACTCTTTGATACTCAAAGATATGTGCACCTTGAAGTGCTATTTTTGCTTTTGCAGAGCTGTTTTGAATCTCTATGTACTCAAACCCGTTTGGGAACTCTCTAACTCTTATCACTGTTTTTCCAAGATGAAATTTTGTGCCCTGCGACAGCGTAATAAAGTATAAAGGCATAAGAGACTATGCCAAGGAGATATGCTGTTTGCATGCTTGAGACCAGCTGAGCAATTTTGCCAAAAAGAAGCGGAAGAAGCGCTCCTCCCGCTATTGACATAATAAGCAGTGCGCTCCCTTTTGGGGTATGTTTGCCAAGCCCATTAAGCGCTAATGGCCAGATACTCGGCCATACGAGAGCATTTGCAAAACCTAAAAGTGCAACAAATGTTATAGTATCTGGAAGAGTTCTAACACCACTCCATCCCCATAAAATCTCAGATAAGAGATGAGAGGTTGATAAGGAAAATACAACACCGAGTAAAAACAAAATACCAAAGAGTGCAGAGCCTATAAGTGCGTTTTTTTGTGAGAGATATCTAGGTATAAAAACAATTCCAGCTATATATCCAAGCACCATAAAAAACATGGTAAAAGAGGTAAGAGTGCTATAACTCTCAACTCCAATACTTTGCGCATAAAGAGCTATTGTATCTCCCGCAATGACTTCTATGCCGACATAAAAAAAGAGGGCAATTGCGCCTAAGATAAGGCGTGGAAATTCAAATATAGAGCTTTTTTCACTATTTGATTTATCATCTTTTATTGTGAGACTCTCTAGTGATGAGAACTTGATAAGAACGATAAGCGCTACCAATATAAGCGCCATAACAATATATGGAACTATAAGTTTTTGAGCAAGTATCTCCCTTGAGGCTTCGCTCATCACATCTTGTTCACCAACATCCAAAAAGAGCAAAGCGCTAAATACGATAGGTGCCAAAACTCCAGCACCTTTGTTTATGATTCCCATTATGCTTATTCGCATAGCCGCACTCTCTACTGGACCCAGATAAACGATATATGGATTTGAAGCGCTTTGAAGGATTGTAAGTCCTGTTCCTAATGTAAAGAGTGCAATCAAGAAGATAATAAACTCAGCACTTTGTGCTGCTGGTATAAAAAGAAGTGCGCCGATAGCCATCACTCCAAGTCCTAAAGCCATACCATCTTTGTAGCCAGTTTTTTCCAAAACATACGCCATAGGAAGAGCCATAACAGTATATGAGATATAAAAAGCAAAGGTTACAAACAGTGCTTCAAACTCATTGAGCTCACATACTATTTTTAAAAATGGGATTAAAGAGCCATTTAACCATGTTACAAAACCAAAGATAAAGAAGAGAGTGCCCATGATAAACATAGGAATGAATGAACTTTTAGCGGGCATTTTTTAGGCTATCAAGATAGTGCGCAACAGCGTCTTCATCATTTGTGTGTTCTAGCACAATCTTTGCTAATTTTTTTACACCATCTTGTGCATTTGCGACTGCAACAGAAGTTCCAGCTATCTCAAACATTCCTATATCGTTAAAATTATCACCAAAAACTGTTAATTTATTTAAGTCAAAACCTAGATGTTGGCTCACACTTCTTATCCCATGAGACTTATCTGCATCTTTATGTAAGAGAGTTAAAAAATAGCACCCAACATAGGCTTCTGGAGCCAGTATGTACTTAAACATATTGCCAAAGGTTGCTTCTAAATGTTTTGCTAACTCTCTAAGAAGTACCTCTTCTCCAAAATAGACGATTTTAAAGTTATCATCCATCGTTCTGATATCTCTGCACTCTACTAAGTTATCATCGCCTTTATATCTTGATAGTACACTCTTTTGATGCTCATTTAGAATGCTTGAGTATAAAAATGCTTCATTTAAATTTTTATCTCTAAGTGAGAGAACAAAAGGGTATATCCCAAACTTTGCACCCTCATCTATGATGGCATCTCCTGCGTCTTTTGCTATAAATTTTGAATCTATTATTTTTTTATCTACAGTTGCAATTAGTGCGCCATCAAGGAGTATCATCGGAGCATTTATCTCTACATCACGTAAAAACTGTACTGTTTTTTTATATGTTCTAGCCGTTGCTATGGTTGCGATAGAGCCTTGCGCCATATCGTTCCATCTACTTTTTGTAAAATCACTTATAGACAAATCAGTTCGTAAAAAAGTGTGGTCCAAATCTGTAATATATATATTTTTCATATTTTAAAATTTCAGTTTACATGTAGTCATTTTTTCAACAAGCAGTCTTGCAACCTCAACTTTATCATCTACCATAGAGGTTATCTCTAAATCTTCAAGGTTGTTTTTGTCCTCTAGCGTGGAGATTTTTACTATTAGATTTACATGTTTTGTATGCTTTAGCACTGCCTCACAAATAGCTCTTTTTTTCTCCATATTATCCAGCGTAACTATAACAGCCGCGGAACTCTCTGCATGCAGTGCCTCAAGAAGAGATAATTTTGACATATCTCCAAGATATGCCTCTTTTTTATCAGCTATAGCCTCTTGAACATGTTTTGGATTATTGTCAATTATGACATAGTGTGCGTCTATCTTATCAAGGTAGTGTGCTACAAATTTTCCTGTAATACTGTATCCGCACACTATTACATGATTTTGTCTTGATGTAAAGGCAGAAGTTTTAAGTCCTAAATACTCATAATTTGTTAGATAGCTTACAAATCTGTTTATTTTTGAGATAAAAAATGGAGTAATTACCATTGAAAATATAACTATAAGAATAAAAAGAGACTCTAGTTCTTTGTTTAAAAGTCCATCCACACTTGCAACTGCAAAAATCACAAAAGAGAACTCTCCAACTTGAGAGATAGCAAGTGCTGTTTTTAGGGAGCGTGAATGTGAAGATGTAAGACGAAGGATAAGATAGGTAACAGTTGTTTTTAAAATCATAACAAGTGCGAACAGACCTGCTATTACCAAGAAATTATCTATAAAGAAAAAGATATCAATCTTCATCCCCACAACAATAAAAAAAGTACCAAGTAAAATATCTTTAAAAGGCGCTATATCTGATTCTACTTTGTGGTGGTACTTTGTCTCAGCTATAATCATACCCGCAACAAAAGCCCCAAGAGAGTATGTAAAACCCATATATGAAGCTAAAAGAGCCGCACTTACAACTATAAAAAGAACCGAACCCATAAAAAGCTCATCTACCTCACTTGAAGCTGAGAAGTGCAGAAGCCATGTCATAGCTCTTTTACCAACTATAAACATAAGCCCAATAACTAGTACAGCACTTATAAAAGTGTCTCTTAAGATTATAAGCACACTCTGATCTGCATTGCTTGTTAAGAAACTTAAAAGAATCAAGATAGGAATAACGGCAATATCTTGAAAAATAAGTATCCCTGTTGCTTGTTGTCCGTATGGACTATGAATCTCTTTTGAACTCTTTAGATAGCTAAGAACAACAGCGGTAGAAGAGAGAGCAAACGCTAAAGATAAGATAAGTGCAGAGATTGAATCTAATGCAAAAAAATAGTGACTAACCGCATAAACTATAAGCGCTGTAAAAGTAACCTGCATAAAACCGTTGAAAAATATCTCTTTTTTCATACTGTACATTCTTGCAAGAGAGATCTCAAGCCCTATTGTAAACATCAAAAACACTATACCAAATTCACCAATATGTTCAAGAATAGAAGAGTCACTCATTTGTCGCAAATCAAATGCATATACAATAATTGTACCAGTAAAGATATATCCAATTATCTGTGAGATGCCTAAGCGTTTTAAAAAAAGATTGAGTATTGTTGAGACACCTAGTGCCATAACTATATATAAAAGTGTTGAATCCATGAAAATCTTTCAGCTATTTTTTTATGGTTTTTATCTGCACCACAATGAGGAGAAAATTATAGCAAAATAACCTTTTGGCTCGGATGGATATATTCTTAATTTTAAGAGACTCTATACTATAATTGCCACTTTAATTGACATTTTGGAGCTATTTTATGACTAAATATATTTTTGTAACTGGTGGTGTTTTAAGTTCTCTTGGAAAAGGAATTACAGCAGCAAGTATTGGTACTCTGCTTAAACACTCAGGCATACAAGTAGGTATGTTAAAAATAGATCCATATATAAATGTCGATCCTGGAACTATGAGCCCATTAGAACATGGTGAAGTTTTTGTTACAAAAGATGGTGCGGAGACAGACTTAGACATTGGAAACTATGAGAGATTTTTAGATACTTCATACTTAAAATCAAGCAACTTCACGACAGGTCAGGTCTATTCAGCAGTTATTGAGAGAGAGCGTGCTGGAGGATATTTGGGGCAGACTATTCAAGTTATTCCTCATATCGTTGGCGAGATTGTAAAGCGTATAAAAGAGGCTGGAGAGGGTCATGATATACTTATAGTAGAACTTGGCGGGACTGTTGGAGATATTGAAGGACTTCCTTTTATGGAGGCAATTCGCCAGATGAAACATGATGATGAAGTTGAGGGAACTTTCTTTGTGCATGTAACGCTTATCCCTTTCATTAAAGCAGCTGGAGAGCTAAAGAGTAAGCCTACACAGCACTCTGTTCAAGAGCTTCGCCGTATCGGTATAACTCCGCAAATGATAATTGCAAGAAGCGAAAACGCACTTCCTAAAACATTTAAGAAAAAACTGGCAATGAGTTGTGATGTATCTTCAGATAGCGTAATAGAAGCGCTTGATGCTGCTAGTATCTACGATGTTCCTATCTCTTTTTTAAGACAAAATATATTAAAACCTATCTCAAAAGAACTCTCTCTTGGCGAACTAAATCCAAATATGGAAAAATGGGACTCTTTAGTGAAGAAAATTGTTCAACCACAAAACCGCATCGTTCTTGGTTTTGTAGGAAAATATCTTGAACTAAAAGAGGCTTATAAATCTCTAACTGAAGCTCTTATTCATGCAGGAGCGCATCTTGATACACGTGTTGATATTCACTGGGTTGATAGCGAGAAGATAGAGGAGAGAGGAGCGGAAGCACTTCTGGGCGACTGTGACTCTGTTTTAGTTGCTGGCGGATTTGGAAATCGTGGTGTTGAGGGCAAAATCAAAGCTATAGAGTATGCAAGAGTAAATAAAATTCCATATCTTGGTATCTGCCTTGGAATGCAACTTACACTTGTAGAGTATGCTAGAAATGTGCTTGGTTATGAGGGTGCAAACTCTATTGAGTTTGATGAGAATACTCCATATCCAATGATTTATCTCATAGATAACTTTCTTGATCAAAGTGGAAATACACAACTCCGTACTCACAAATCTCCAATGGGAGGAACGCTTCGTCTTGGGGAGTATCCATGTGATACATTAGAGGGCTCTATCATACGAAAAGCGTACCATGGAGAGAAGACTATACATGAGAGACATCGTCATAGATATGAGGCAAACCCAACTTACCGCAAAGCTCTTGAAGATGCTGGAATGATTGTAACTGGCGAATCAAACGGGCTTATTGAAGCAGTTGAGATAAAAGACCATCCATGGTTTCTAGGTGTTCAGTTTCACCCAGAGTTTACATCAAGACTGCAAACTCCAAATCCTTCAATCCTTGCATTTGTTGAAGCAACATTAGCTATATCTCAAGAAGAGTAGTACATTTTTAAAATGTCTCTTTTTCTAAAGAAACTTCGTTTTGATGATATTCCTACTCTTAGCAAAAGCTCTATCTTTGAACTTCTTAGCCAAAGATTTCAGAGCCAAGAGAAGAAGCTATCTCACATCCCAGACCCATCTCTTTTACATGACGCACCAAAGGCTGCAAAAAAAATAGCAGACGCCATAAGAGAGAATAAAAAAATCACTCTTGTTGGAGATTATGATGTAGATGGTGTGAGTGCCACTGCTATTATGGTTGATTTTTTTAGACAAATTCCTTATCCGCTTGAAGCTGTTATACCAAATCGTTTCAGTGATGGATATGGCGTTAGTCCTCATCTTTTAGAGCGCATAGATACGGACCTTATCATCACGGTAGATAATGGTATAACGGCCCTAGAAGCAGCGGAGATTTGTGCGCAAAGGGGCATAGAACTAATTATTACAGACCATCATACACCGCTTACCACTCTGCCTCACGCCTATGCAATCATAAACCCAAAACTCTCTGCATGTAGCTACCCATTTCAGGAGATATGCGGCGCACAAGTTGCATGGCTGCTTTTAGCTCTTCTGAAAAAAGAGTTGAATCTGAATATAGACATGAGAAGTTTTTTGGACATACTCTGCATCGCTATCATCGCAGACATAATGCCTCTAACTGACATAAACAGACCTCTTGTAAAAGATGGGCTAAAGGTTTTAATGAGCTCAAATAGAGCCTCTTGTGTTATTATAAGAGATTTTTTAAATAAAAAAAATATCTCCTCTGAAGATATAGCTTTTCAAATAGCTCCTAGAATAAACTCAGCAGGAAGATTAGAAGATGCTTCAATAGCCCTAGAGTTTCTCACAGCGCAAACCCTAAACAAAGCTTACATGCAGTTTGAGATTTTAAACTCTCTTAATGAATCAAGGCGTGAACTTGAAGCAGAGGCAACAAAAGAGGCTCTAAGTATTGCAAATGGCAATGATAAAGTTATTGTTGTCGCAAAAGAGGAGTGGCACGAGGGAGTTGTTGGAATTGTAGCGGCTAGAGTTGCTGAGCATTATACAAGACCAACGATTGTTTTAACTCTTGAAAATGGAGTGGCAAAAGGGAGTGCTAGAAGTGTAGGAAATGTAAATATCCACAAACTAATAGAAGAAAATTCTCATTTTTTAAGAAAGTTTGGCGGACACAAGATGGCGGCAGGTTTGACTCTTAATGAAAAAGATATAGATGCCTTTAGAGTTGCCATAAATGAGAGTGCTTCAAAGCTTAGCCTTGATGATTTTTTATCACTTGATGAGGTTATAGGAGTAGTCCCAAGCAATCAAATAGACCTAGAATTACTAGCACTCCTTGAGAGTTTTGAACCTTATGGCGAAGCAAATAAACGTCCGCTTTTCTTGATAAGAGACGCTTCAATCCTAGAAGTTAAAACTTTTGGAAAAGATAGCTCCCATTCTAAAGTCAAAATTATGCAAAGTAATGAAGAATCTTCTATATTGGAACTGATACAATTTAAAAAAATCTTAAACTTATCAACTGCAGATAAGCTTACATGTAGTTATAGAGTTGTTAAAAATGAATTTAATTCTAAAATATCTGCACAACTGATCATAGATAAAATCTATTAATCAATTATATTAAAGCTGTTGCGTTAGAAAAAATTGCATTTTTCTGATATTTGCACAGCTTATTATAAATAAAATGAATAATTATTAATCTGAAATATTAAGTAAAAAAATGATACATAATCTGGTTTTATGGAGCTAATCGTACACAAACAAAGCATTTTTAAAACTTTCTTAAGCCACAAACTTGTAGAATTGACAACTCTATCATAAAAAGGAAAACGCATGAAAAATAATAAGATCTTAGAAGAGATTTTAAACGAAGTTGATAAGCACCCAGAGATTATGTCTCGTCGTGACGCTCTTAAATATTTAACAGTGTCTCCATTAGCTGCCTCTTTAATGGCAAGTGCTACTGTTGGTGCTTCAACTGCATCTGCATCTGCGGATGTTAAGGGTAAAATAGTAATTATTGGTGGTGGTTTAGCTGGTATGAGTACTGCTGCTCGCCTAAACAACTCTATCTCAAACGCAGATATCACTGTGATTGAGCCAGATCCACTATCTGTTTCATACCAACCAGGACAAACTTTAGTTGCATCTGGTGTTTGGAAGCTGGATGATATCGTTTACAAAAGAGATGATTTTGTTCCAAGTGGCGTTAAGCTAATCAAAGGAAGTGTAACTAATGTTGATCCTGAGAACAACAAAGTAACTGTTGATGGAAGCCAAGACATATCTTATGATCAGCTTATCGTTGCTGCTGGTGCTAACCTTAACTATGCTGCTATTCAAGGAATTGAAGGAGAGATTACATCTTCTGGAAAAGATAATGCAGCTACAAAGCAGACTATCACTAAAAATGGTCTACACTCACTATACTTTCAAGATGGTGCAGTAGCTACATGGGATGGTATTCAAGAACTTATTTCAAAAGCAAAAGCTCACACTGGCTCTGAAAAAATAAAAGCACTATTTACTAATCCAAGAGGCGCTATTAAATGTGGTGGTGCTCCGCTTAAAATCATGTATTTAACACATGCTCGTCTTGTTGAAGCTGGCGTTCGTGATAAAGTTGAACTTACTTTCAACACAAATAATGGTGCTCTATTTGGTATTCCAGATTACAATGTTCCAATAGTTAAACAGTTTCAAACAAGAGGCTTTATTGCTAACTATAATCACAATCTAGTATCAGTAGATACAGCTACTAAAACTGCAACGTTTAATAAATGGCGTATGGAGAAAAAAGAGTTTGAAGATGAGATGGGTGAAAAAATCATGAAGGAAGTTGAAGTTAGCGAACCAGTTGAGTTTAAATATGACTTCATGCACGTTGCTCCTCCAATGAAATCTCCAGATGTTGTTGGTAAATCAAAACTCGGCTCTGGTGGCTGGATTGCTGTAAATAAAGAGACTCTTCAATCTTCTTTCTTCCCTAATATTTGGGCAGTTGGTGATTGTGCTGGTGTTCCAATGGGTAAAACAGGTGGTTCTGCTCGTAAGCAATACAAAGTTATCGTAGATAACGTAATAGCAGCAATGGGTTCAAAAGAGTTAACTGCTAAGTATGATGGATACACAGTTTGTCCACTAATTACTGGTCTTGGCACTGTTATGATGGCTGAGTTTAACTGGACTAAAAAACCAACTCCTTCATTCCCTCTTGACCCAACTCAAGAGAGATGGATTATGTGGTTGTTAAAAGTTTATCTTCTTAAACCAATGACTATCCACGGTATGCTCTCAGGTAAAGCGTAACCAAAAATACTCTCAATCCCTCTCTTTAGAGGGATTTTTTCTTTAATTAAACAACCACTTTATTTATAAAAATCAACAAAATATAGGAGATAAAATGAAAAAAGTTGCCCTTATAGCTTCAGTTGCTATGGTATTTTCATTATCGCTAAATGCGTGGACGCTAGGAAAACTAGGTGATTTTAAATTTGAAAAAGTAAATGACAATGTATATGTAATGCATGGTCCCGTTATGATGCCAAATAAAGAAAACGGCGGTTTTATGAATAATCCTGCTCTAATAGAGAGCAAAAACGGGTTAATTGTAATTGACCCAGGCGGAAACTATAATGTTGGCAAAAATGTACTTGCAGAAGTTGAAAAAGTAAGTAAAAAACCTGTTATAGCTATCTTTAACACTCATAAGCATGGCGATCATTGGTTTGCAAATAAAAATTTTCAAGAAAAATATCCTAATGTCAAAATTTATGCTTTAGCTTACATGATAGAACAAGCAAAAGATAATGCTGCGGAGACTTGGTATGGAATATTAGGCTCTTTAACAGGAAACCTAGAGGGAACTAAGCCTTTCGCATTTCCAAATTCAAGCGTAGATCATAAAGAGACTGTAGTTGTTGATGGACAAACATTTATTATGCGTCATCCAGCAGCTGGACATACTGACACTGATATATTGATTGAACATGTAAATTCAAAAACTCTTTTTCTTGGAGATAATCTTATGAAAAATCGTTTCGGTGCATTTGATGAATCTTCAAGCATTTTCGGTAATATTCAAATACTTGAAAATGTTATCGCTAAAAAAGATGGTTATAAAGATTATAAACTCTATGTTCCTGGTCATGGTCCCTCAGGCAAGCTACATGAAACATTAGACCCATTCTTAAACTACATGAAAATCATTATTGCAGGAGCTCAAAAAGCTTATAAAAACGGAATGGAAAGTTACGAGATAAAAGAAGAAGTTTATAATAATTTGAAAGATTATCATAAATGGGATGATATAGAAGGTCAAATGGGCAAACACTTGATGAAAGCTTATTCAGAAGTGGAGATGAGAGATTTCTAAAAAATTAAGCCATTTATTTATGGCTTAATTTAATCTACACACTCTAAGAATTTTCAGTTCAAATACTACATTTTTTATCTATAATATTTAATGCTTAAAATATATGAATGCCTAAGTGCAGAATCTGAAATTGTTGCATTAAAAGCCTTAGATAATTCGCTTGTAGCTTACTGTACAAAAAATCATGGCGTTAAAATATTTGACATTAATAGATGTGATTTAAAAAAAAGCATAACTAATGCTTACCTTAATTCTACTGCTGGTGCTTATGCTTTTAGCCCAAATTCTAGATATTTCTCTTTTTCTGTCTCCTCTTTACTCTATATTATTGACACAGAAACAAAAAGTATAGTTCAATCAATCCAAACAAATGATGGTGAGATAGAAATAATAAGTTTTGATCCATCTTCTACTTATATTATTGTAGGAACTAAAAATGGCAGAGTGCTTCAATACAAAACAAACCAATCAAATATACTCTCAAGACTCTGCTCATTCCCATATAAAAGAGAAGAGAGTGATTCCAAAACAAAAGAGTTTACAAATTTTGTAAGTGCTTTTGCTTTTTATAAAAATCAATTTGCATGTAGTGGCTACGGTGGTACAATCTATATTATTGATATAAACACTCAGACAAATAAAGAGATTATAACTCACAATAAAAGTCGTCTTAATGCTTTATGCTTTTTAGATGAAAATAGGGTTGTTTGTGGAAGTAGCGATGGAACAATTACTATTTTTTTTCTTAATGATATAAATAACTATAAAATTATAAGAACGGCTCTTGGCGGTATATCCCAGTTACTTATTATGTCAAATCCCAATTATCTTATGGTTGTGAGTAGCTCTAAAATTATTATGGTAGTTGATACTAAAAATTATAAAATCACACATACCAAATATATAGAGTTTAAGGCACAGATAAATAGCGTTGATATCGTTAATGACTCTTCATTGATTGCTGCCCTTGCAAACAACACTATTGTAAATGTAGAGCTTCGTGGAGTTACGAAACTAAAAACTTTTATTCTTCACAATTCACTTGAGAAAGCGTTTGAACTCATAGCCAAAGAGCCTATGCTACATGGCTTAAATGAGCATAAAATACTTGAGGAGAGATTTGAGAAGAGCTATGAAAATGCAACAAAAGCACTCATTAGTCAAAATGTTGTTCTAGCTTCACAAATTCTAGATGTTTATAAAAATGTAAAACAGAAAGAACAAAAGATAAAAGAGCTCTTTGATGCTTTTAAAAACTATCTTAGATTTAAAGTGCTATTTTTAGAAAAAAAACTCCCTCTTGCTTATGCTATGTGTGCAAGATTTGAACCACTAAAAAATACACCTCAATATCAAAAAATGGAGCAAGAGTTCCAAATAACTTTCTTAAATGCTCAAAGATATATTTTAAAAAACAGTGTTAAAGAGGCTAAAGAACTACTTAGCAAATACAACTCTGTACTTTCAAAAAAACCTCTTATAAATTTGCTCCTCACACAAAACAAAGAGTTTGTAGCATTTTTAAAGGCGATTCAAACAAAAGATTTCAGTACAATAAATCAATTAGTTAAGATGAATAAACTCTTTAAAGAGATTCCAAACTATATAGCAATGTACTCTGAAATAGATAAGATGCTAGAGCATGCCGAAATTGCTATAAAAAAGGGTGAGATTGAAGATGCAGAAAAACTTCTTCTTGTGCTTAAGGGAGTAGATAAGTTCGAAGATAGACTTGAAGAACTTCATAAAAAATGCAGATATGTGCAAATATTGCAAAAAGCTTATGAGGAGAGTAATTTTTTAGAGTGTTATGAAATTTTAGATATGCACAAATATCTAAAAACTGTAGAACTTGGAATTCTATTAGAAAAGCACTGGTTAAAACTGATAAAAAAGTGTGAAGAGTATGCTCTGGAGGGGAATATAAGAGATATCAAAAAGAGCCTCGCAGAATTAATAACTCTGCATAGCAGACGCCATAAAATTGGTGATTTACTAAGAGTAAGTTTCCATGTAAGAGTTCAAAAACTTTTGCAAAGAAGAGACTTTAAAGGTTCAGAAGCAATTATTTACTCATATATAGATTTTTTTGGCATAGATAGCGAAATGAAAAATTTAATGAAAAGCTTTGAGAAGATTTCAGAGCGTAAACTTGCAATAAGCGAGGTACAAATGCAAAGACCAAGAAGAGACAGCTGGAGAGATTTTGATATTTTTATGAAAGATTCATAAGTTTTAAAAGCGTCTCTACAGTTTCATCGAAATCGCTCTGAGTTGAGGAGTTTTGCATCAAGAACTTCTCCATCTCACTTTTTTTAGCCATAGCCTCATCAAGTTCTGAATCGCTCCCTTTTGTATAAGCACCAATTCTTATGAGAACTTCATTCTCTTTTAAAAGCGTGTATAAGCGTCTAAATTTTTGTACTGCCCTTAGATGTTCTGGCGTGATTATATCGTTCATAACCCTTGAAGCAGAGTTTAGTATATGCACTGGAGGATAGATTCCAAAGTCTGTCATCTCACGGGATAAAACTATGTGTCCATCTAAGATAGAGCGTGACTGATCTGCGATGGGGTCTCCCATATCATCTCCCTCTATTAAAACTGTAAAAAATGCTGTAATAGAGCCTTTGCCCTCCTCTTTTCCAGCACGTTCCATAAGTTGAGGAAGAAGTGTCAGTGATGATGGAGGATACCCTTTTGAGGTTGGGGGTTCACCAAGAGCTAAGCCTATCTCCCTTTGAGCCATAGCAAATCTAGTAACAGAATCCATAATAAAGAGTACATCTAAACCTTGGTCTTTAAAAAACTCCGCAACACTCATAGCTGCAAATGCTCCGTACTTTCTCATAAGCGGAGAGTCATCGGATGTAGCTACAACTATAACCGTATTTTCAAGATTTCCGCCAAGATTCTTCTCTATAAACTCTGGAACTTCTCTACCACGCTCTCCAATTAGCGCTACAACTTTTATAGGAGCGTTTGCGCCACGAACAATCATTCCCATAAGAGTAGATTTTCCGACTCCACTTCCAGCGAAAATACCGAGTTTTTGACCTTTTCCACATGTTAAAAGCCCATCAATACTCTTTACTCCAACACTAAAAATTTCATCAATCATACCACGCTTCATAGCAGCAATTGGGGCTTTTATGATAGGAGAGAGTTTTGAGTCGTTTATACTTCCTTTGCCATCAATTGGACGCATAAAAGGGTCCACTACGCGCCCTAAAAGAGATGAACTAACTGGTATGTTTAATCCTGTTTGATCTAAAAAAACTCTATCCCCTGAGCGAAATCCCTCAACAAAACTAAATGGCGTTATAAAAAAAATCAATCCATCTATCTCTGTAACCATTCCTATTGTCTCTTGGGCGCTCTCATTTGAGATAATTTTTACTATATCACTGATGCTCACACTAAGTCCACGAGCAGTAATAACTGTTGCATTTATCTTAACTACTTCTCCAAATGCAACAGAGTATTTTTTATTTGAGATTTTATTTTTTATAAGCGAGAGAGGCATTAAAAATCTCCCCGAATTGCCAAGCGTTTAATAACGTGAGCCATTAGGCGAGTTTATCAAAGAGAAAAATTCACTTCTTGTTTTTTCATCTTTTTTAAATAATCCGCGAAGGGCTGAAGATGTAGTAGTTGAATTGATTTTCTCAACCCCTCTCATCTCCATGCACATGTGTCTTGCCTGAACCACAACTGCTACACCTTTTGGCTTAATAGTATTCATAATAGCATCAGCAATCTGCTCTGTAAGTTGCTCTTGAATCTGCATGCGACGAGCAAAAACGTTTACAACACGAGGTATTTTTGATAATCCTACAACCTTACCATTTGGAATATACGCTACATGCACACGCCCAATGATTGGTAGAAGATGATGCTCACATGTAGAGTAAAATTCAATGTCTTTTAGAAGCACCATCTCATCATTTGAACTTGTAAAAAGAGCAGAGTTTAATATCTCTTCTGGGTCCTCTTTATAACCACCAAAAATGAACTCGTAAGCTTTCTTAACCCTTTGAGGAGTTTTTAAAAGCCCTTCTCTGTCTGGATTTTCCCCGACATGAAGCATCATAGACTTTACTGCATCTTCAAATTGTATATCTTGTTTTTCTGACAAAACTATGCCTTTTGTATATTTTTTATAACCGATAGAGTATCAAGAAATAGCTGAGAAAATGATGTAATTAATTTTTATCCTAAGCAACTTTTCATATCTTAGCTGTCATATATTTTATAATAAAATTAAGATGGACTAAAAAGTGTTATAACTTTTTATTGACATGCTTCTTATCATACCTTTAAAAACTCTTAGAATGGTAATAGAGTTTACAGTTTTAGGAATATTTGTTTACATTGTCATATTTTAGAACATGAAGATTACTATATGATGGCAAGTTTTTTAGTAGAGATACAAAATTATTTAAAGAACCTCTTTTACCTTTTCTAAAAACTGCTCAATTGATGTAAGGTCTTTATATATACCTAAAAAATAGACAAGCTTCTCTTTTTCTTTATCAAAAACAGGACTTATAGTAATATCTTCATAAAGCTTGTTGCCATCTTTTGTATAGTCACGAATTTTTACTTCTACTGATTTTTGTGTGCTAATTGCTTCTCTAATATTCTCAAGAGACTTCTGCTCTTTATCGCTACTATGTAAAAAACGACAGTTTTTACCGATTACCTCTTCATATTTATATCTAAAAAGCTCACAAAATGAATTATTTACATATATAATAGGATTATCTTGTTCATTTGGGTCAGTAACAACTATAGGATTCACAGACTGTTCTACTATATCAAAAAGCTGCTCTTTAAATTTAATATCTTTACTGATATTTTCGTTTTTAAGCATATAATACCCACCGTAAATATTTACGATATTTAATTCAAGTACTAGTTTTCTAAGTCCGCTTATGAGATTTCTCACACTCTTTTCATTAAACTCTTTATCAAGCGAGTCGTGTACTTCATAAAATATATCAGCATTTAGTACAGGCTTACCTAAATTTTCTATTAAAAGCTTAAGCGCTCTTTTTTGAGAAATTGACAATTTTATATCTTTATCATCTACATGTAAAGAGTCTGTTTCTTTGTTCCAAAAACAGATGTCATTCAATCTTATTAAATCGCTATTTTGCATTTTTTCTCTTAGTTAATTTTATTGTCTGGTTTTTATATTATCAAATTTTATTATAATAACCCATAAAGTCATCAACACAAAGTGGTTGTGAATGGTAAAAACCTTGTGAGAAATGACAACCTATCTCTTTTAATTTTATATACTGCTCTTTAGTTTCTACACCCTGAGCTTGAACTTTTAAATCAAAAAGTTTCCCTATATCTATTATTGATTTTACTATATTTAAATCTTTCTCATTTTCTAGCATGTTTTTTACAAATGATTTGTCTATTTTTAGTTTATCTACTTTTATATCACGCAAATAACTGAGGCTTGAATAGCCTGTTCCAAAATTGTCAAAAGCTATATTAAATCCGCATAAAGAGAGTTCTTCCACATTTTTTTTTATCATTTCTCTGTTTTGCATAATCTCGGTTTCTATTATCTCTAACTCTAACTGATCTGCATTAATAAAATTTCTTTCAAATATATTTAAAAAATCGAAGCAAAAAGTCGAGTTTGATAGCTGATATTTTGATATATTTACAGATATTTGCAGCTTACTTTTTGGCAATGTTTCATTTATGTGCTTCAAATCTGTTAAAATCTCTGAAAAAACCATGCAACCAAACTCTCTTCCTACATCTCCTGATAAAACATATTGTAAAAAACTCTCAGGCTCTAGTATCCCTTTTTGTGGATGATTCCATCTTACAAGTGCTTCTGCACCTATTATGGAGTTTGTGTGCATATCTATAACAGGTTGATAATAAACAATAAACATATCCTCTTCCAATGCTTTTCTTATATCCTTTTGGATGGATATAGCCATTGCAATTTTAGTTGACATCAATTTATCATATATTTTAAAGCCGTCTCTTGTGCTTTTTTTAACTTCATACATAGCAATGTCGGCATTTTTCAATAACTCTTCACTCGAGATGCCGTGTTGCGGATATATAGCAACACCGATAGATAGACCAACATGAAAGATTTGATTATCTACCTCCATTGGTTCTTTAATCTTTTTTTTAAGATTAGATGCGAGCTGTTTGACATTTTCTTCACTTTTTATATTTTTAGCTATTAAAACAAACTCGTCTCCACCTATTCTAGCTATAACATCATTCTCTCTTATGCTGTTTAAAAGTCTTTTTGATACGTTTATAAGCATCTTATCGCCAACATTATGTCCATGCGTATCGTTTACTTCTTTAAACTTGTCTATATCTATGAAATAAAGAGCAACTTGATAGTTTTCTTTATCGGCTTCTTTTAGTATAGCCTCAAGTTCTTTATTGAAGTAAGTTCTGTTTGGAAGTTTGGTTAAAGAGTCGTAGTTAGCATTATAGTAAACTTTTTTCTCGCTCTTTTTAATATCTGATATATCAGTAAAAACCGACATGTAGTAATTTTCACTGAATTTGGAGTTTTTATTTTTAGATATCGATAAAATCTGCGGATATATCTCGCCATTTTTTCTTTTATCCCATATCTCACCCTTCCAATAACCATTTTTTTCTAGACTTTCTCGCATACTTTTATAAAATGCTATATCATGGATTCCAGATTTTAAAATATTTGGTTTTTTTCCAATAGCTTCTTCTTGAGTATAACCTGTTATTTCGCAAAAGGCTCTATTTACAAATTTTATCAAGCCTTCTCTATTTGCTATCAATATCCCCTCATTAGTACTTTCAAAAAAGTTAAGCGCTAGATTTAATCTTTCTTCAACTGCTACTTTTGAGGGATGCAAATTTAAAATATCAACAAGTTTATATGTTTTGTCTGACAAAAGAAGAACCTCAAAGTTATAATTGAAGCAATAGTATCAAAAGAGTGTCTATGAAATTACTACATAATTTAAAATATTGAAATTATATTTTTAAAAAAGAGGGTAATAACATGTAGAACTCTCTCTACATGTTAAAAGTTTATGTTACATCACAAAAATATGAGGAACTATTAGTGGATATTTTTTCATTTTTCTATAGATATGTTTTCTTACTACTTGGCGCAGGTCATTCTCTAATGCTCTTGCATTCTCAAGAAGTCCCTCTTTTATGTTGGCTAGGAAAAGCTCTAAAACATCCTCTATCTCTTTAGCAAACGCTTTATCTTGCTTATCTGCTACAAGTCCAAAAGATGTAACTAGCGGCTTAGATAACATGGTAGAGTGTTGTCCATCAATTTGAGCGACTATCATAACTATGCCATCAGATGCTAACTTTTGACGGTCAATTACAATATCATCATCTATCTTGTGGTTATTTTGATTGTCAATATACGTTTTTCCTGTTCTTACAGTTTTTACTTTTCTCATATATTTTGGAGCAATCTCTACCGTATCACCATCATTCATTATGTAGATATTTCTCTCTGGAACTCCACACATCATACCTGTCTCTTTATGCTTCATAACATGGTTATACTCTCCATGTATCGGTAAAAAGAACTTAGGATTTACAAGACGTAACATAAGCTTTTGCTCTTCTATAGAAGCATGTCCAGATACATGGATATCTCTATCATTTGCTACTTTTGCACCAGCACGTTGCAAGTGGTTAAGCATCCCTGAAATAGAGCCTTCATTACCTGGTATAGCACGAGATGAAAGAACAATCAAGTCAGTAGGTTTAATCTTTACATGTCTGTGTTCGCCTATTGACATTCTAAATAATGCAGAACTAGGCTCTCCTTGAGAACCTGTTGTAACAATCAAAATCTCTTTGTCATTCATAGAAGCAATTTGCTCTGGTTCAACAAAAATATTTTTTGGAAGTTTGATGTAGTCATACTGCATTGCAACTTCAATATTTCTCTCCATTGAACGTCCAATTACACAAACCTTTCTTCCGTATTTAACGCCATACTGAATAGCTTGGTAAACACGGTGAATATTTGAACTAAATGTAGAGAGTATTACTCTTCCTTCGGCCTTTGAAAATACTCTATCAAGAGCAGGAGCAACACTTAGCTCTGAAGGAGTTGGAGCTGTATTGTAAGAGTTTGTAGAGTCACTTAAAAGACACAAAACACCTTTATCTCCATAGTAAGCAAGTCTGTGTAAATCTGCTGTATAGCCATCAACTGGTGTATGATCTATCTTAAAGTCTCCAGTATGAATAACTGTTCCAGCACTTGTTGTAATTGCCAAAGAAGATGAATCAATGATAGAGTGTGTCATATGCATCCACTCTATTTCAAAATCATTTCCTATTTTATAAGTCTTTCTCTTCTCTATAGGATTAAAAAATTGCTTAAACTCTTTTATATGATGCTCATCAAACTTACCTGCTATCATAGCTAATGGAAGTGGAGAGCCAAATATTGGAAATTGCATCTCTTTATAAAGGTATGGCATTGCACCGATGTGGTCTTCATGTGCGTGAGTTATAATTACTGCTTTGATTTTATCTTTTATCTCGCGAATATATGTAAAATCTGGTACCAATATATCAACACCATGCATATCTTCATCTGGAAAACTCATACCAACATCTACAAGTATCGCCTCATTTTGAGTTTCAAATACTGTTATGTTTCCACCGATTTCACCAAGCCCACCAAGTGGAGTAATACGAATTTTCTCTTTTGAATTTAAGTCTAATTTGTAGTGAGGGTTTAATCTCTGTTTGTGAGCTTCTTGATTAAGTTCAACAAATGCTCTAAGATTTTCATCTACTGGCAAACTTTGACGTCGGCGTCCTCTTGAGGCACTTTTGTTTTTATTTGGATTTGCGCTAGCTGGTGCTACTGCTGCTTTATTGACATTTTGGTTATTTGACCTACTACTATCACTATTATATTTTTTGTTACTGTTATACTGTTTACGATTTTCTTGAGAAGTGCTTTTAACACTCTGTTCTTTCTCTTGTTCCATCCAAACTCCTTGCTAATTTATAGAGTTGGTGATAGTCATTTGTAGAGACTTGATGGGGTCGTATCGTTTGTGCGAGTGAGAGTTTTTCAAAAATCTCTTGAAGCATTGCTTTATCATACGTTGAGGATAGATTTTTCATAAGAGTTTTTCTAGGCTGCGTAAATGCAACTCTAAGCATATCCTCAAAATCTTTATCACTTCTATCACTCTTTTTTTGTATCAAAAAAACAGCAGAATTAATCTTTGGCTGTGGTTCAAATGCGCTTGGTGGAACATTCACAACTATGTGTGCTTCTCCAACACTCTGAGTTATAATACTCAAAGAACCAAACACCTTATCGCCGTCGTTTGCACAAAATTTTTCTGCTACTTCGAGCTGTACCATTACAAGTATGTTTTTACATTTTGGATCTGCGAGGGCCTTTAGAATTATATTTGTCGCTATATAGTATGGCAAATTTGCCACCAAATCATACGACTCTTCTATAAGTTCACTCTTCCAAGCAGTGAGTACATCCCCACAATGTATGCGGAGTTGCTTGGTTGCGATCTCTCTTTCAAACTTATTTTGTAACACTTTACACAAATCGGTATCGACCTCAAAAGCATCTACACTTTTGACATCTACTAAAAATTTAGTTAAATCACCTAAGCCAGGGCCAATTTCTACGATTTTATTATCGTTATTGGGCATCGCTTCGATTATTTTTTGTAAAACACTCTCATCTTTTAAGAAATTTTGACCAAATTTCTTTTTAGCTACTATTTTTTCCATTGGTGTGCATTTTATACTAATTTTGCTTACAATTAGTTAATTCTGGCATAAAATTTACTAATTTGCCATTATCTTCTATTTTACGCCAATTTACTAAATGTTTCACATGAAACATCTGCCTCTTTACATGTAGTTTTATTGAAAAGTAAATATAAGGCACAGAGTGTATAATTCCACTATATAATAAAAGGTGTTGCTCTTGAACTATTTTGCCAAAAGAATCATTCCATGTCTTGATGTAAAAGATGGACGAGTTGTTAAAGGTGTAAACTTTGTAGGACTTAGAGACGCTGGAGATCCAGTAGAAGTTGCAAAGCGATACAACCAAGAGGGCGCTGATGAAATCACTTTTTTAGACATTACTGCTTCAAGTGACAATCGTGATACTATAGTTGATATAGTTGCGCAAGTTGCCCGCGAAATTTTCATACCTCTTACTGTTGGTGGAGGAATAAGAAAATTAGAAGATATCTACAGACTTCTAAATGTTGGATGCGATAAAGTAAGCGTTAATTCTGCAGCTATAAAAAGACCACAACTTATAGATGAGAGTGCAAAAAGATTTGGCTCACAGTGCATTGTAACTGCTATTGATGTCAAAAAAACTGGTGATAGATATAATGTATATTTAAATGGCGGAAGAGTAGATACTGGAATAGATGCGCTTGAGTGGGCAAAAGAAGTAGTAGAACGTGGAAGCGGAGAGATACTTTTAACTTCTATGGATGCCGATGGAACAAAAGCTGGATTTGAGTTAAGCATTACTCAACTGATAAGTGAAGCTGTAAATGTTCCAGTCATTGCAAGCGGTGGAGCTGGAACAATGAAACATATAAAAGAAGCATTTGAACATGGCGCAGATGCAGCACTTGCTGCAACCATTTTTCACTACAGAGAGATAGATATAATGGATTTAAAACGCTATCTGCATGATAATAATATCCCTGTCAGATTGTAGGAGTAAAGAATGATTATATGTGCTGGAAATAGTGAAACTTTTGATTTTGCAACTCCAATGGGAGTAGGGCTCCTTGAGATGACTATTAACCTAACACGCGCTGCTCTTTTTGATAAACCTGAATTTTTACTCTTTGTAGGAAGTGCTGGGAGTTATGGCGAATACAATATTTTTGATATTGTAGAATCAAAAACAGCTGCTAATATCGAACTTGCGTTTTTATCTAATGATGCTTACACTCCTTTGGATAATGTTATATCAACTAACATTGATCAAACAAAAAAAGATGTTATTGTAAACTCATCAAACTATATCTCTACAAATGAAGAGCTTACAAAAAAGTTTTTAAAACTAGGTATTGGTATTGAAAATATGGAATTTTTTGCAGTCTTAAGTGTTGCAAAAGAGTTTGATATTCCTGCTGGCGGAATTTTTTGCATAACAAACTATACTAACAAAAATGCGCATAATGATTTTTTAAAAAATCACGAAGAAGCAAAAAAACTCTTAGATTTACATGTAAAGAGAAGAGTTGAGGAGTTAACAAAAAAATGAAACCATCTCTGCTAGATTTCAGGCTCAAAGAGTTACAAGCAAATATAAAACCATCATTTAGAGCAAAACAAATTTATGGTTGGCTCTATCACAACTATGCGCAAAGTTTTGATGATATGAAAAATATCCCTCAACAGTTAAAAGATGAACTTGCGAAAAGCTATGTAGTAAATCTTCTAAAAATTGTAAAAAAAGAGCTCTCAAATGATGGCACTATAAAGTACCTATTTGAACTTCAAGACGGAAAAACTATTGAAACAGTTTGGCTAAAGATGAAAGATGAACAGATAGATGAAGAGGGCTGTGTAACACAAGAAGCAAAATATACTATCTGCGTCTCAACACAAGTTGGATGTAAAGTTGGATGTGCATTTTGTTTGACTGCTAAAGGCGGTTTTACAAGAGACCTCACCGCTGGCGAAATAGTTGCTCAAGTTGTTGCTCTAAAAAAAGATAACGACCATAAGCATAACAGAATGATAAATATTGTCTATATGGGAATGGGAGAGCCTCTTGATAATCTTGATAATCTCTCACGTGCTATAGAGATTTTTAAAGAGGAAGATGGTCTTTGTATATCTGGCAAAAGGCAAACTGTTTCTACAAGTGGGCTTAGTAATAAGATAGATAGACTTGGAGAGATGGATTTGGGTGTTCACATAGCTATATCTCTACATGCTGTTGATGATGAGCTTAGAACCGAACTTATCCCTATGAATAAAGCTCACAACATCTCATCAATTATAGAAGCAGTTAAACGCTTCCCAATCGACACAAGAAAAAGAGTTATGTTTGAGTATCTAGTCATAAAAAATAAAAATGATGATTTAGGCTCTGCAAAGAAACTCGTAAAACTTCTCTCAGGAATCAAAGCGAAAGTAAATCTTATCTATTTTAATCCATATCCAGATACTCCTTATGAGCGTCCGCAAAAGAGTGATATGATAGCATTTCAAGAGTATCTGATAAATCATGGGCTTTTATGCACAATAAGAGATTCTAAAGGCATAGACATAAGCGCTGCATGTGGTCAACTAAAAGAGAAAACACAAAGCGAGCTACAATGAGTTATATAGAAATCTTTCAGATAGTTTTTCTGGTAATTGTTTTTGCGGTTGGAGTGATAGGATTTATAAAAGCTGCTACAAAAAGTTAACTTCTTTAGAAAGTGTAAGCTCTTAAAAAAAGAGTAAACGACCAACACACCAGGGAGGTCGTTTATGAATATAATCATACCTTACAATTATTAATAAAAATCTCAAAAACCCACTTAAAAAAAATTTCATTACAAAAATAAATTACTATTTTTTTACAAAATGTGTACTATTCACACATTGCTCTAATATGTGAACAGTGGCGATAGAAGTAGTTGACAAATTTTAAAATTTGTCACTTATTTAAGAATAAATTTATATAAATATATACTGAATTATAAAAAATGAAACCCCCATCAAAAGCCCTATTTTTAGACTTTTTATAGGTTTATTCACATATTGTTATTTTAATAATCACAATGTCTCTAAAAGATACAAAAGTTATTCACATTTTTATAAGTAAAATTTAAACTTTCATATTTTCAAAACATATTTTTTCGAAATTCACACTGCTTTTAATAATATGCTTTTTGCCATAAAGTTCAAATTCTAACTCATTAGCATGTAACAAAAGTCTCTTAGCGCCACTTAGTTTTACTCTCTCATCTCTTTCTATTTTTCTATCTAGATATCTAACCACACTCTCTTCACTCTGTCCATAGACTGGATCTCCAACTATGGGATGTTTCATGTGAAACATATGGACTCTTATCTGATGCTGTCTTCCTGTATGAGGAGAGCACTCTACTAATGTTGTATCTGTTATGGGGAAGTACTTCAATGGTCTAACAAATGTTAAAGACTCTTTTCCAGTTGGATCAACTTTTACAACCATTCTCACAAGTGCACTCTTTTCATCATCGTATCTTAAAAGTGGAGCATCGATACGCAGTTCCTCTTTTAACTCTCCATGAACCATAGCAAGATACTTTTTCTTCATATCTCTCTCTTGAAACATCATCTTAATATCTACTTCACTCTTTTTGTCTTTTGCACACAAAACAAGACCGCTAGTCTCTTGATCTATTCTATGAGCAATGTTTGCATTCATCCCAAACTGAGCCTTAAGCTCATCTATCAAAGAGTACTCTGTAAATCTATTTTGAGGATGGATAAGCATTCCACTTGGCTTATCAAAAACTACGAATCTCTCTTCAATAAAGTGTGGAGCCAAGCCTTTTGAGATAGGCTCAAAATATATATACTCTACCTCACCTTGTAAATAATCTGATGGTTTTACTATCGGTGCTCCATTTACAAGAACTCTCCCAATTGCTATATATCTTTGAATCTCTCTTTGAGAAAGTTCTAACTCTCTTTTTAAAAAACTAAAGGCTCTCTCTTTTTGGGTGGCAAATATTTTTTTAATTATAAATGGCAATATTTAATCCTTCTATTAGCGTATTTTTTGTAAAATGATTCTATTAGCTTTACGCAAATTTTACAGTAATTAGGTTGAATAAATGATAGAGAGATACTCAAGAGAAGAGATGAGTTCTAAATGGACTATGCAAGCAAAATATCAAGCTTGGATGGATGTGGAAAAAGCAGTTGTTAAAGCTTGGAATCGATTAGGGCTTATTCCAAATGATGACGCTAAAAAGATAATTGACAATGCTGGTTTTAGCATTGAGAGAATTGATGAAATTGAAGCGATTACTCGCCATGATCTTATAGCATTTACAACTAGTGTTTCTGAAACACTGGGTGAAGAGAGCAGATGGTTTCACTATGGCATGACAAGTTCAGATACAGTTGATACTGCGGTTGCGCTTCAGATGAAGAGCTCTTTAGAGTTAGTTATAGAAGATGTAAAGATGATTATGGAATCTATCAAAAAGAGAGCGATGGAACATAAGATGACTTTGATGGTCGGACGTTCTCATGGTATTCATGGAGAGCCTATAACATTTGGTCTTGTGTTAGCTGTTTGGTATGATGAGATGGCTAGACATTTAGAGAACCTTGAGCAAACACTTGTTGTTATAAGTGTTGGACAAGTTAGCGGGGCAATGGGTAACTTTGCTCACGCTCCACTAGAACTTGAAGAGTTTACATGTGAAGAGTTAGGGCTTAAACCTGCACCTGCTTCTAACCAAGTTATTCAAAGAGACAGATATGCAAGACTAGCAACTGCACTTGCACTAATGGCAAGTTCAATTGAGAAGTTTGCAGTTCAAGTTCGTCACTGGCAAAGAACTGAAGTTTATGAGTGTGAAGAGTATTTTGCTGCTGGGCAAAAAGGCTCATCCGCAATGCCACACAAACGCAATCCTATACTAACAGAAAACATAACAGGTCTTGCTAGAATGATAAGAGCTTATGCGATTCCTGCTATGGAGAATGTTGCTCTTTGGCACGAGAGAGATATCAGCCACTCTTCAACTGAGAGATTTTGGTTACCAGATAGTTTTATAACGACTGACTTTATGTTACACCGTATGAATAACGTTATAGCGAACCTGACCGTTTACCCACAAAACATGATGAAAAATCTAAACTTGACTGGCGGTTTGGTCTTCTCTCAAAGAGTTCTCTTAGAGCTTCCACTCAAAGGTGTTAGTCGTGAAGATGCTTATCGAATAGTTCAAAGAAATGCTATGAAAGTTTGGCAAGAGATACAGCAAGGAAAACCTACAACAAATGAAAAAGGCGAATCACTTTATCTAAATCACCTTTTAGCAGATGAAGAGTTGAGAGCATCTCTTAGCGAAGAGGCTATTCGTGAGTGTTTTAATTATGACTACTATACTAAAAATGTAGACAGAATTTTTGATAGAGTTTTTAGAAAATAAATGACATAATTGCGCTATTATTTGCTCAATACAATTAAGAGTTTAAAACAGATATCAAAATTAAAATCAGTGTTAATATAGTTATTTATAGTAGCACTTTTGCTTAGGAAATTAAATGGTAACAATAATAAAACGAAACGGTAGAACTGAAAAACTAGATATTTCTAAAATTCAAAAATATACCTCTGCAGCCGTTGAAGGCTTAAGCAATGTATCTCAAAGTGAGTTGGAAGTTGATGCACAGATTCATTTTCGTGATGGAATTACATCTAAAGAGATACAACAAACTCTAATTAAAACTGCGGTTGACAAGATAGACATAGACGCTCCAAACTGGACATTTGTTGCTTCAAGACTATTTCTCTTTAATCTCTATCATGAAGTAAACGGATTTACTGGCTACTGCTCCCTAGAAAACTACTTTGAGAGAGGGGAAAAAGAGGGCAGACTTCTATATGGTTTAAAAGGAATGTATAACCTTGAAGAGCTTGAAAAACATATCAAACCTGAACGTGACATGTTATTTAACTATCTTGGAGTTAAAACACTCTACGATAGATATCTCATAAAAGATAAAAACTCAAACCCTATAGAGTTGCCTCAACATATGTTTATGGCGATTGCTATGTTTTTGGCACAAAGAGAAGAGAAGAAAGAGGAGTGGGCAATCAAGTTTTATAACATGATTTCTACTTTTGAAGTGATGTTAGCAACTCCAACTCTTAGCAATGCAAGAACAACAAGACATCAATTAAGCTCTTGTTATATAGGTTCAACTCCAGATAATATAGAAGGCATTTTTGACTCTTATGCTGAGATGGCAATGCTCTCAAAATTTGGTGGAGGAATTGGCTGGGATTGGACAAATGTTCGCTCAATGGGTTCATACATAGATGGGCATAAAAATGCTGCTGGCGGAACTGTTCCATTTTTAAAAATCACAAACGACATTGCAGTTGCTGTTGATCAGTTGGGAACTAGAAAAGGTGCTATTGCAGTTTACATGGAGCCTTGGCATATTGATATAAACGACTTTTTGGACTTAAAGAAAAACTCAGGTGAAGAGCGTCGTCGTGCTCATGATTTGTTTCCTGCACTTTGGTTAAATGATTTGTTTATGCAAAGAGTTGAGGAAGATGCAATTTGGACTCTTTTTGACCCTTACGATTGTAGGGAACTCACGACCCTTCATGGAGAAGAGTTTAACAAAAAGTATGTAGAGCTTGAGAAAAATGAGGCTATTATAAAAGAGAAATTGAAAGCCAAAAACCTTTGGAAAAAAATTCTCACCTCTTACTTTGAAACAGGTTCACCTTTCTTGTGTTTTAAAGATAACGCAAATAGAGCTAACCCTAACTCACACTCTGGCATCATTAGAAGCTCTAACCTTTGTACAGAGATTTTTCAAAACACAAATCCTAACCATTACAAGATAAAATTTATTTTTCAAAATGGTGATAGCGTTAGTTATGAAGAAGAGGAGATTATAGAGGTTGATAGTGGACTTAAAAAACCTGCTAAAAAGGTAACTGCACTTGATTCTATTGGTGGAAGAGAGATTTATGTAGTTGAGAAAGAGAAGATAAATGGCGACACAGCTGTTTGTAACTTAGCATCTGTAAATCTATCACGCATAAACACAAAAGAGGATATTGATAGAGTTGTACCAATTGCTATTCGAGCCCTTGATAACGTAATTGATTTAAATTTCTATCCGATAGAAAAGGTAAAACGCACCAACATGAAGACAAGAGCAATCGGCCTTGGTGTTATGGGTGAAGCTCAAATGTTAGCTCAAGAAGGTATCTCTTGGGGAACACAGGAACACTTTGACAAAATAGATGAAATCATGGAGAGCGTTAGTTTTAATGCCATCTCAGCTTCTAGTGATATCGCATTGGAAAAAGGCTCTTATAGTGAATATGAAGGCTCAAAATGGAGCAGAGGCATTATGCCTATGGATCATGCTACTGCTGAAGTTAAAAACCTAGTTGATAGAGGAGGGCTTTTTGCTTCAGCCTATGAGTGGGAAGAGCTACGTACAAAAGTTAAAAATCAAGGCATAAGAAACGGTTATCTTATGGCTATAGCACCGACTAGCTCTATCTCTATATTAACAGGAACAACTCAAGCCATTGAGCCTGTGTTTAAGAGAAAGTGGTATGAAGAGAATCTCTCTGGACTTATTCCAGTTGTTGTACCTGAACTATCTCCAGAAACTTGGGCATACTATACTCCTGCGTATGATTTAAACCAGACTTTACTCATTAAAGCCGCAGCAATTCGTCAAAAATGGCTAGATCAAGGGCAAAGTTTAAACATCTTTATAACACTGGATAAAGCAAGTGGAAAATACTTAAATGAGATCTACATGTTAGCTTGGAAACTTGGTTTAAAATCTACTTACTATTTACGCTCACAATCTCCAGAGATGGCAAGTGATGTTGAAGACAGAAGCATGGAGTGTGTAGGTTGTCAATAAATAACTTAGTACCTCTATCAAAAAGCTCTCTGGAGAGCTTTTTAAAGAGGTTTGATTATTTTAGAGACTCAGAGCTTCGCCAAATAGAGATAATCTCTCCTAGCGTCATTAAAATTACTCTAGCAGCTCAAGATAGCGCTAGAGGATTTGACTGGATAACAGTTTCACTTGAGTTTAGCTCTGTTAGTGATGCAAAAATAATTGAAAATTCAAAACTCTCACATATAGATTTAGGAGAAGGCATAACACTCCTATATCAAGAGGAGACATTTGCTTTTATGATTGGAACATACAACAAACTCTCAGATACACAAAGTTCAATCTGCTATATAAAATCATCTTCACTAAAATATCAAGAGGGTTCGTTCTAAAACCCTTACGTTAACTTTTCATTAGCCCTTCATTATCACTTCATAAACCATTTAGTTATAACATTTTAATATTAAAATTGAAGGATTTAAGATGAAGAAAATATTTTTATTATCACTAATGGTGGCAATATCTGTTTATGCCAAAGACGGCATTGGGTTTAAATATGCTCCGCAAATCACAGAACGTGAGTTTCCTACAAGCCAAAACAAAATACTCTCTTACAATAACATACTAGAAAATGTAAGGACAAGCATTGTTAATATTTCTATAAAAAAAGAGATAAGCAGTGCTGGATTAAATGCAAATCCTTTTTATAATGACCCATTTTTTAGAGAGTTTTTTAGAGGTTATGGGCAAGTTCCACAAGAGAGAATTGAGCAATCACTTGGTTCTGGAGTTGTTGTCTCAAAAGATGGATACATTATCACAAACAACCATGTAGTAGATGGTGCCAATGAGATAATAGTAAGTATCGCGGGAGATAAAAAAGAGTATGCGGCAAAACTTATTGGCAAAGATGAGAAGAGCGATTTGGCAATTATAAAAATTGATGCAAAAGAGCTAAATGCTGTAACTTTTTTTAACTCAGATGAGGTGAAAGTTGGTGACGTTGTTTTTGCACTTGGAAATCCATTTGGAGTAGGTGAGACTATCACACAGGGGATAGTCTCTGCAACTGGCAGAAGTGGGATGGGAATAGTTGAGTATGAAGACTTTATACAAACAGACGCTTCTATAAATCCTGGAAATTCTGGTGGCGCACTTATAAACTCAGCAGGGCAGTTAATAGGTATCAACTCTGCAATTATCTCAAAATCAGGCGGAAACGTGGGCATTGGATTTGCAATTCCTTCAAACATGGTAACGACTGTTGCAACAAGCTTGATAGATAATGGAAAATATACAAGAGCATATCTTGGAGTAAATATCTCGGATATAGACAGCGACATGAGCACTCTATATAACAACAACTACGGAGCTTTGATAACTGGGGTTGAAGAGAATTCACCTGCAGCAAAAGCAGCCCTTAAGAGAGGTGATTTAATTATCGCTATTGATGATAAAAAAATCACAGGTGCGAGTGAGTTAAAAAATACAATTGGCGCATTTGCTCCATCAAAAGAGGTAAGTGTAAAGTACTTAAGAGATAAAAAAATACTCACTACAAAAGTAACTCTTGGCACAAACGAGAAGATTGCATCTAATGGAGAACTTGGGTATAAAGGTTTAAAATTAAGCACTACAAACAAGATACAAAAAGAGCAAAAAAATCTCTCAATAAATGGTGTACATGTAATAGAAGTAGATGAAAAAAGTGAAGCTTTTAGGGCTGGAATAAGAAAAGGCGACGTAATTATACAAGTAGAAGATAGTGAAATTATAACTTTAGATGATTTTAAAAAAGCAACAGAACCCAAAGGAAAAAAAAGAATTTTCTTGGTTAGAAAAGGCGCTATATTTGCCGTTGCACTATAAATAAAAAGAGGAGAGATAGATGAGGGTAGTTTGTCCATATTGTAAAAGTGTAAATAATGTTCCACAAAAAGATAGTTATACAAAAGCAAATTGCGGAAAATGTAAAGAGTCGCTTCTTGATACAAAACCCATAGAGTTAACAACTCTTAACTTTGACGAGGTAATCGTAAATAGCGACATTCCAGTGGTAGTTGATTTTTGGGCTCCTTGGTGTGGCCCATGTAAAATGATGGCTCCAAACTTCCAAAAAAGTGCCATGAATTTTCCACTTAAAGCACTTTTTGTAAAGGTAAATACTGAAAATGAGCAAAATTTAGGAGCTAGATTTGGAATCAGAAGTATCCCAACCATCATAGTTTTTAAAAATGCTAAAGAGGTACACAGAGTATCAGGTGCACTTGATGAGAGCGCTTTAAATAGATTGGTTGCACAATTTATATAGTATAATTATTTTTAATAACTATAAAAGGGTAAATATGAGCAGAGATACAGTAACACTAACAAACAATCGTAATGGCAAAAGTTATGAGTTTCCCATACTTGATGCAACCGTAGGACCTTCCGTTATAGATATATCAACTCTATATAAAGAGACCAACATGTTTACTTATGATGAGGGTTATACATCAACTGCATCATGCAAATCTGATATAACTTATATTGATGGGGAAGCTGGAAAACTTATGTATAGAGGCTATGATATAGCATACCTAGCAAAAAAGAAGAGCTTTTTAGATAGTGCTTATCTGCTAATAAATGGTGAGTTACCATCAAAAGAGGAGCTAGAGAATTTCGCTTTTGAGATGAAAAAACGCTCTTTTGTACATGAGGGAATAAAAAAACTCTTTGACTCTTTTCCAGATTCAGCACATCCAATGGCGATACTCTCAGCTGGAGTCTCAGCACTCTCTACTTTTTATTTTGACCATTTAAATATAAAAAATAAAGAAGAGTATTGCGAAATGGCAAATAGAATTGTTGCAAAAATCCCAACATTAGCCGCTTTTTCATACAGATACTCAAACGGTTTGCCTATAATATATCCAGACATGAATAAAGGCTTCACAGAAAATTTTCTCTATATGTTAAGAGCTTATCCGCATAGTTATGTTGAACTAAAACCTATTGAGATAAAAGCACTTGATACTATTTTCACTCTCCATGCCGACCATGAGCAAAACGCTTCAACAACTGCCGTTAGAAATTTAGCTTCCACTAACGCCCATCCTTATGCAGCGATAAGCGCAGGAATTGGTGCTTTGTGGGGACGAAGTCATGGCGGAGCTAACGAGAGTGTTATACGTCAGTTAGAGATGATAGCAACAGTTGATAGAGTAGATGAATTTATAGCTCGTGCAAAAGATAAAGAAGATTCATTTAAACTGATGGGATTTGGACACCGTGTTTACAAAAACTTTGATCCACGTGCAACTATTCTTAAAGATCTCCGCAACAGACTCGTAGAAGAGCTAGGCATTAGCAGTGAGCTTATAGAAGTTGCAAACAAGATAGAAAAAATTGCACTTAATGATGAGTATTTTGTTAGTAGAAATCTCTATCCAAATATCGACTTTTATTCAGGATTAATTCTTCAAGCACTAAAAATTCCAACAGAGATGTTTGCAGTTATCTTTGTTATAGGAAGAACTCCTGGGTGGATTGCACAGTGGAGTGAACTAAACCAACAAAAAACAGTAAAAATAGCAAGACCTAGACAGTTATACAGAGGTCCCATAGAGAGAACTCCAGAGTATTAAAAACTCTGGAAACTTTAGTTTAAGATTTAAGTCCGTAATACTCCGCTAACTCAGGTTTTCCATACTCATACCCTTGAACAAAGTCAATACCGAGTTCTTTAACATGTAGAGCTATCTCTTTAGAACTAACAAACTCCGCAATTGTTTTTATACCTGCTTTTTTTGCAAAATTTATCAAAGATATAGCCATTAATTCTACATTTTTATCTTTTGCTAAATTCTCTATAATTGTTCCATCTAGTTTTATATAGTCTGTATTTAATCTAACGATATTTGTAAAGTTTGAGTATCCACTTCCAAAATCATCTATTGCTATTTTACAGCCATAACTCTTCACAAACAGGATAAACTCCTCCACAAGGTTATAATTTTTTATATCCTCTGATTCAACTATCTCAAAAGTTATCCTTTGACCACCAAAGAGGTCCAATCTATTTTTAATATAAGCAATAAGAGATGGTGAAGCTATATTTTCATAGGTTAAATTTATGGATAGGTTCACACTATTTTTAGAGTAGATATCAAATACTTTATGCAACATCTGTCTTGTAAAGTACTCCCAAGTTTTATCCTCTTTTACAGCATCTAAAAACATATATGGAGTTACTATATTGCCACTTTCATCAATCAACCTAGCCAATGCTTCATATTTAAAAATTTTACCACTATTTACATCAACAATTGGTTGGAAATATGGAATTATTTTATCATTATCAAGAGCTTCTTTATATATTTTTAATTTATCAAGCATCTGTTTTCTAATCTCTTTTTGCTCAATTTCACCACAATATACATAAAACCCTTTAGTAGTACTTGAGGCTTTTATAAGAGCCATATTCGCCATATTTAAGAGTTTTTTCTTTCCATAAGCTATTCCAATTGTATAGTTTATAACTATCTTATACTCAACATCTTTATATACCATTTCACAAACTCTATTTTGCAAAATAGCATACTCCATAATAGAGAGATATTTTTCAAATTGACTCTGCCTTGTTACTAAAATAGCAAATTCATTTGTACTGAGTCTAAATAAAAATGTCTCTTTGTCTAAGATGGTTCTTCTTAAGTCTTTGGATTTTTCAATGATTATATTATCTAGGAGTTTATTATCATACTGCTCTTTTAGATGGGTAAAATCATTTAGGGAGATTATCATCAGCATAGCTCTATCTTCGAGTTCATGTACAGCTTCAAAGAGTGCCGCTTTATCAGGAAGTTTTGTAAGTTTATCAATACTACAAGATAGATTTTTATCTATCTTATTTTTATAAAAAACAACTCTATTTCTTCCATCTTTTTTGGCTTCATATAGATTTTTATCAGCTATATTATATACATCATCCGAACTCAAAAGTTCTATTGAGGGAGAGAAATTCATAACACCAAAAGATGCTGTTACATAATCAGAAACTTTGCTTTTTTCATGATTTATTTTTAAATTTTCTATACTTAATCTAATATTTTCAACATAATTCATAACATCATCATCGTCCATATTTGAAGTAATTATTGCAAACTCTTCGCCACCAATCCTAAAAGCAAAATCATTGCCCCTCCCAGAAGAGATACTCAAACATTCTGCAATTTTTCTTAAAACATTATCGCCTGCTTGATGACCATAAAAATCGTTATACTGTTTAAAATAATCTACATCTACAATAATTAAGCAGAAATTTAACATATTTCTTTTTGCACGACCTAACTCTTTTACCAATATTTCTGAAAAGTAGCGTCTATTAAAAAGAGATGTCAACATATCCGTTACCGATAACATCTCAACTCTTTTTTTATCTGTTATATCCTCTTTAATAGCGCAATAACCTATTTTTATCCCATTTTCATCATAAAGAGGCTCTATAACTACTTTAATCCAAAAAAGAGTCCCATCTTTTTTGATATTTTGAAATTCACCTCTCCATATTATATTTTTAGAGATAGTACTCCAAAGATCTTCTACATAGCTCTTTTTTAAATCAACATGTTTTAAAACACTATGATTTTTTCCTATAAGTTCTTCTTTGCAATAACCTGTAAAATCAAGGTATGCCTTTGTTACATCTGTAATATTTCCATCTAAATCAGAGTATGAAAGAAATATATTCTTATTGATAATTTCATATTGTCTAGTTAGTTCATAAAACTGCTTGTTTAATTTATCATAAATAAGAGATTCTTTTAATTCTTTATCAATTTTTATAGATAGAGATTTTATAGACTTTAAAATAGTTTGAAGATTCTCTTTTTTATTTAAGATATAACTATGCGCATGTATCTCTATAGCTTTTTGCAAAGAGGTTATACTCTCCTCTTTGGCAAGTATTATAATACCTTTGGCAATACTCTCTTTATGAATTAAATCAAGAGTAGAAATTGTAGGCTTATCTTCTTTTGCTATCTCAAAAAGTATAACATCTACTCTATTTTCTTTAGAAATTTTAAGTAAATCATCCAAATCATTGGCTTTATATACTACTTCAAAGAGCTTACTCAAATAAGGCATTAAAGAGTTACAAATATCTCCATCATCATACTTGTATAAAAGAGTTAATTTATTCAAAATATTCATCTATCTATCTTTATTCTTGTTTTTTATTATTAACTATATCAGTTTTTTTATAAAATAGATTTAATATTTTAATATTTGTATTTTTATGTGGATAAATGTGCGATTTTTAGGCAGATTAAATTTTAACAACAGAGTATAAAACTCTGTTGTTAAACTACTTTATATATGAACAGCAGTAGTCAGTAACAGTTCTAATTTTTAAATCAAAAGATGAGTTTGCAGGAACATTAAAACTCTCTGGTGTGTTTAGAGTTTTCCAATCTTCATTTGGAAGCCTGATATCAAGCTCCCCGCTCATCATCTCCATAATTTCTGCCTCAGCAGTATTAAAAGTATATTCACCAGGCATCATGATTCCAAGAGTTTTTCTTGTGCCATCTGCGAATTCAACTGTTCTGCTTGTAACCTTTCCGCCATCGTAAATATTTGCTTTTTTTACTACCGTTACATTTTCAAATTTTGTCATTTTATCTCCTTTTTTTCTATTATACCCTATTCCCAATCTAAGAGTCTCTGCTGTCCCTCTAAGCCTCTGATATGGGTTACGTCTTGAGATACCTCAATAACACCTTTATAAGTGCCTTCATCGTCTCTTATTGCAAAATAACGAATGTGAATAAACTTACCTTTAAAAGTTATCCAAAATTCAGCCTCATCTCTGCGACCTGCTTTAAATTCACGTAAAATCATTAAAACCTGATCAACACTCTTTGGAGGGTGGCAAAATTTCACTTCACGACCGATAATCCCTGCACTTCTTGGAAATACTCTATCATCGCCACGGTTATAAAAGATAACAATATCGTTTTCATCAACGTACGTTATATCAACAGGCATGAATTTCAAAAGCCAGTTAATTTGCTCAGGTAACATGTAGCCCTCATCTAACTTGATTCTATTTTCAAGTGAAAATGGCAGTTTACGTTTTTGCTTATCTTGAGATGGGTGAATATATTCGCCCTCTACATGTGGAGGATAAGCTGCTGGAGCTTCATCAAACATCCAACCTATCTCTTCATCTCCCGCTCTCATCTCTTTCCAGTCATCTTCATCTAACATGTTCATTGCATTTGGAAGAAGTCTTCCCTCTTCAACTTGCATAATGTGCTCTAAATTTGAAAAAACTCTCTGAAGCTGCTGCATCAAAGCGGGCATATTTTTCTCTTGAACTAACGCTTTTGCAGTTTTAATCTCTGCTCTTATATCATCATGAAAAGCCCACATATTTTGGCTTGGACTTGTCCAACCATATTTTTCCAAATATGGAAAAAGTTGATTCTCTTTTCTTGCAAAGTGTTTCTCAACTAAGCAAAGTTTATTGAATTTTGCTTCAAACTCTTCAAAATTTTCTACTATATTTATACTATTAATACTTCCAATGAGACCTCTCATCAGCATATTTTCTTCCAGATAAACTTTTAATGGATGCCCATCTGGCAAATTTAGATACGAATTCATAATATTTGTTCCTTGAATATTTAAGTAACAAAATTATACTCTTTAAAAAAAATCTCTCTTTGATTTATAACAAGAGAAAAGTTATTGCTGTTTCAGTCTAACTCTTTGAGAATGAGTAATAGCAACTGCAATAGCATCCGTAATATCAAGCGGTTTTATCTCTTTTTTTATATTTAAAAGCCTCTTTGCCATAAATGCAACTTGCTCTTTTGTAGCTTTACCGTTTCCTGTTAATGCTTTTTTTACCTGAAGAGCCGTATATTCACTAAACTGTCCAAACTGCTGGATTAACATTAGCATAATAGCACCACGAAATTGTGCAAGTTTTATAGTTGTTTTTGGATTATGTGCATAAAAAATATCTTCTATTGCAACTTCATCTATTTTATGATTTTTAAATATTCCCTCAAAAGCTTCAACCATTTGGGGAATCTGAAATTGCAACTCTTCGGCTTTTATCTTTATAAGTCCTGCCTCAATTAACGCTATTTTGCCTTTTTCTAAAGAGATAAGAGCATAACCCATTTTTCTTGTTCCTGGATCTATTCCTAAGATTGTCATACTTCTTCTTTCACATGTAATCAGTTTACTATTCACATAATTTTAACTTTGTTTATGGGAATTATAGCTACTATTCACATAATACAA